>NZ_BCRS01000008.1 GCF_001552715.1 Mycolicibacterium vaccae NBRC 14118 = CIP 105934
GGCCGGCGGCTGGGCGCGGCAGCGCGTCGCCGCGACGGGAAACCTCGCCGTACTGCCCGAGTCGGTCGACTTCGCCGCCGCTGCCGCGCTTCCGGTGGCCGGAGTGACGGCGCTGCAGGCGATCCGGGAACTCGGCCCGGTGGTCGGCCGACGTGTCCTGATCACCGGCGCGTCCGGTGGAGTGGGCAGATTCGCGGTGCAACTCGCGGCGCGGGCCGGTGCCCACGTCGTGGCCGCGGTCGGCAGCCCCGCACGGGGCGCCGGGCTGCGCGAACTCGGCGCCGACGAGGTGGTGGTCGGGCTCGACGACGTCACCGAACCGCTGTTCGGGGTGCTCGACAACGTCGGCGGTCCGCTGTTGGCTCAGGCGTTCAGCCTGCTCGGGGACGGCGGTTCACTGCTGTCGATCGGGATGGCCTCGGGTCAGCCGACCACCATCGACTTCGAGGCCGAGCGACGCCGGTACACCCGGAAGCAGCTGGCGCCGTTCAACGTTCGGTTTCCCCTCGACGCCGACATGCGCTATCTGGTGCAGCTGCTCGCCGACGGTGGACTGGACCCGCAGATCGGGCTGCGCGACTCCTGGGACAACGTGACCGCTGCCGCCGAGGCGCTACTGAACCGGAAGGTCGCCGGCAAGGCGGTGCTGGACGTGCGCTGACCGGTGTGCCTCAGTTCTTGGCTCCCCGCAGCTCATGGGACAGCGCCTCCAGCTCGTCACCACCGGCCATCTGCTGGGTGAGGTGCTCCAGCGTGAGGTCGTCGTAGCTGCAGTCCAGCTTCTGACTACCGCGGTTGAGCAGCACGAAGTGGTCGCCGACCAGGTGCGCGTGATGCGGGTTGTGCGTGATGAACACGACGCCGAAGCCGGCCTCCTTGGCGGCGGTGATGTACTTCAGCACCACACCGGACTGTTTGACACCCAGCGCCGCCGTCGGCTCGTCGAGGATCAGCACCCGGGCGCCGAAGAACACCGCGCGCGCGATCGCCACGCACTGCTTCTGGCCACCCGAGAGCGAACCGATCGGCACGTCCACGTCGGGCAGGTCGATACCCATCTTGGACAGCTCCGTCAGCGTGGTCGCCCGCATCGCGTTGGCGTCCAACGACCACGGGAACGACTTCTTGCGCAGCTCCTGGCCGAGAAAGAAGTTGCGCCACACCGGCATCAACGGCACGACGGCCAGGTTCTGGTACACGGTCGCGATGCCCTTGCTCAGGGCCTCCGCCGGCGAACTGAACTTGATCGGCTCCCCGTCGACCAGAAGCTCACCGTCGGTCTGCTGGTGCAGCCCGGCGATGATCTTGATCAGCGTGGATTTCCCCGCGCCGTTGTCACCGAGAATGCCGGTGACCTCGCCGGGGTGAACACGCAGGCTGATGCCTTGAAGCGCGGTGATGTTGCCGTAGGACTTGCCGATGTCCCGCAGCTCGACCAGCGGCACCTTGCCGCCGGCTTGCGCGTCGTTGCTCGGCTTTTCGACAGAGATGGTCATCGAATCACTTCTTCGCTGCGTAGTTGCGGAAGGCGTTGTTGGCGATCACCGCGAAGAGCAGCATCGCGCCCAGGAAGAACTTGAACCAGTCGGGGTCCCAACCCGCATACACGATGCCCTGGTTGGTCATGCCGAAGATGAACGCACCGATGGCCGCACCGATCGCCGTGCCGTAACCACCCGTCAGCAGGCAGCCACCGATCACCGCGGCGATGATGTAGAAGAACTCGTTGCCGATGCCCTGGCCGGACTGCACGGTGTTGAAATTGAACAGCAGGTGCATGCCGACGAACCACGCGCAGAACCCGACGAACATGAACAACCCGATCTTGACCTTGGTGACGGGAACACCAACGGCGCGAGCACTGTCGGCGTCGCCGCCGACTGCGAAGATCCAGTTGCCGATCCGGGTCTTGAACAACACCCAGGTCGCCACGGCGGTGAACACCAGCCACCACACGACGGTGATCCGGATGCTGACCCCGAACAGCGTGAACGACGAGGCGAACACCTTCTGCGCCGATTCCCAGCCCTGCATGTCGCTGACGCTCTGCGTGGCGACCTGACCGGCGACCAGCTTGGTGACCGCCAGGTTGATGCCGGCGAGCATGAAGAACGTGCTCAGCGTGATCAGGAAGCTCGGGATCTTGGTCTTCATCACGAGATAGCCGTTGAAGAACCCGACGGCCAGCGCCAGGATCAGCGCCAGCAGCGCGCCCACCCACAGGTTCAGGTGCAGGTTGTAGGCGAGCATCGAGGCTGCCAGCGAGCTGAACGTCACGGCCACACCGGCCGACAGGTCGAACTCGCCGCCGATCATCAGCACCGCGACACCGCAGGCCATGATGCCGATGGTGGAGCTGGCGTAGAGCACGGTGGCCAGCGACGAGGCCTCACGGAACGGGGCCGCCACCAGCAGGAAGAACACGAAGATGCCGATCGCGCCGATGCCTGCGCCCATCTCGGGCCGGATCAGGATGCGCTGCAGCCGGTTCCGTTCCTTGACCCGTTCGTCTCGGACCACCTTGTGGGCGGAGACGTCGAGAGCTTCCTGCGTCGTCATGACATTCCCTCCTTCGCGCAAGCGCTCATCAGGCGCGCTCTCTTCTTCGCGCAAGCGCTCATCAGCGCGTCCCGCCCTTGGCGTATTCAGCGACCGCATCGATGTTCGACTTGTCGATGAACGCCGGACCCGTCAGGGTCGGCTGTCCGCCGCCGATGACGTTGCCGTTGGTCAGGTAGAGCCACAGCGAGTCGACGGCGAGGTAGCCCTGCAGATAGGGCTGCTGGTCGACGGCCCACTGCACGCCACCCTTTTGAATCTCCTCCACCAGTGCGGCGTTGGTGTCGAACGTGCCGATCTTGGCGGTGCTGCCTGCGTTGCCGGCCGACTGCACCGCGGTCAGCGCGAACGGGGCGCCCAGGGTGACGATGTAGTCGATCGCCGGATCCTGTTGCAGCTTGGCGGTGATGGTGGACTCCACGGACGGCATGTCCTTGCCGTTGACGTTGAGGATCTCGGTGGCGGGGAACGTCTCCTTGACGCCGGCGCAGCGGGCCTCGAGGTCGACGTGGCCCTGCTCCTGGATCACGCAGATGGCCTTGGTGGCGTTCTCGCTGCGGAGCCGGTCACCGACGCCCTGGCCGGCGATGCGGCCGTCCTGACCGAAATACTCCTTGACGCCCATGGCCTTCCAGGAGTCCATCCCCGCGTTGAAGGCGACCACCGGGATACCCTTGGCCTCAGCGGCTTTCACCGCCGCCTGCACGGCATCCGGCTTGGCCAGCGTGATCGCGATACCGTCGACACCGCTGTCGATCGCCGACTGGACCAGGTTGGCCTGGTTGGGCGCCTCTGGGTCGTTGGAGTAGCGCAGCTCGATGTTGTCCTTCTTGGCCGCCGTCTCGGCGCCCTTGCGGACCAGATCCCAGAACGAGTCACCCGGCACCTCATGGGTGATCATCGCGATCGTCTTGCGGGGCGTGTCCACGGTGCCACCGCCGCCGCCCTCACCCGATTGCTGGGGGGCTCCGCCGGTGGAGGAGCACGACGCGATGCCGAACGCGAGAACACCTGCCCCCGCGATCGCTGCGAGCCGCTTGAACGCCTGGTGTCTTCTGCTCTTCGCGCGAGCGCCCATCACAGTTTCTCCTTGTCCTCGGACTGCCGCGACGCCGTCGTCATCCCTTTCGGGTTGTGCCGGGCAACACGCCTCATAGGTGATGTAATACGCCTCACAGCGGAAAGTCAAGACTTTGTCCTGACATTAGGACTGCAAGTCATTTGCTGGGGAGGTCGGGGCAGCTCAGGACCGCGGCGGGGCGGTCGACCCGCGCACCACCAGCGTCGGATCCCGCACCAGATCCGCCGTCGCAGCGCCCGGCACGAGGCCGTCCAGGCGGGCCACGAGGCGCTCCACGGCGACTGCGGCCAAGCCTGCACTGTCCTGGCGGATGGTGGTGAGCTGGATGTGCGCGAGCCCGGCCAACGGGCTGTCGTCGAATCCGATCACCGAAACATCCTGCGGCACAGAGATTCCCGATCGGATGAGCACGTCCATCACCCCGAGCGCGCACCGGTCGTTGAAAGCGAAGACCGCGTCGGGTAACTC
Source organism: Mycolicibacterium vaccae NBRC 14118 = CIP 105934 (assembly GCF_001552715.1). GTDB lineage: Bacteria > Actinomycetota > Actinomycetes > Mycobacteriales > Mycobacteriaceae > Mycobacterium > Mycobacterium vaccae. Next base: position 4,109 of record NZ_BCRS01000008.1, read on the forward strand.
CCCCGCCGCGATCATCACCGTGGCAGCTGCGGCCCCGTCACGTTCGGTGAGCCCGCCGGCGGCGACGAGTTCCAGCAGGCCCGCCGCTTTTGCTGCGCGACGGTAGCCGCGCCGCCGCTCCGCGGCGCCGGGCGCAGTGCCGCCGTCCAGGTACAGGATCCGGCGGTGTCCGAGCCCGACCAGGTGCTCCACCCCGGCCACCGCGCCCGCCACATCGTCGCTGCGCACCGCATCGACTCCGCGCACCCGTCGCGCCAGCACGACCAGCGGCAGGCGGGCAGCCAGCTCGCCGAGTGCGCGGGCAGACAGTTGCGGCCCGACCATGAGCAGGCCTTCACACCGGTCATCGAGCAACGTGCGCACCGCCCGCTCCTCGTCGCGGTGCGGCGTCACCGCGCTGAGCACGACGTCGTAGCCGAGCGCTTCGGCGGCGACGTAGATGCCGTCGACCAGATCGGCGTGGAACTCCTGGTGCGCCGAGAAGGTCAGGCCGACAAGCCTGGTGCGGCGCTGCCGTAGGCGGCGGGCCTGCGGGTCGGGCCGGTACCCGATCTCCTCGGCCGCACACCTGACCCGCTCCCGGGTGCTCTCACTGGCACCTGGCGCGTCGCGCATCACGATGGAGACCAGAGCACGCGACACTCCGGCCCGTTCAGCCACGTCCGCGAGCGTCGGCCTCCGTTGCACGGGTTCACCCTAGAACGTTCCAGCCCCACCGTTGACGAGATCCCGTCCGCCCCCTAGCGTTACTAGAACGTTCTAGTCACCGCTCAGATTCGGAGTTCGACACATGTCTTCCCTGTTGTCCTTCGGGCTTATCGGTGCCGGGCAGTCGGCCACCGGGGTCGACGCCCGCACCACCCTCGAAATCGCCCTGGTCGCAAGAGAATCGGTAGAACGGCAGCTGCCGGTCGTGCTGGAAGGAGCACTCCGGTGAGCTTCCAGCTGGCGGTGTGCTCGGAGATGGTCTTCCAGGACATGCCGATCCTGGACCGCGTCAGACGCATCGACGACCTCGGCTTCGCGGTCGAGATCTGGAGCTGGCACGACAAGGACCTGGCGGCACTGGCGGCCACCGGCGCGGTCTTCACGTCGATGACCGGATACCTGCACGGCGACCTGATCGACCCCGCGACCTGCGGCGAGGTGGTGCGCACGGCCGAGTTGAGCATCAAAGCGGCCGAGACACTCGGCGTCACGCGGCTGAACCTGCATACCGCCGAGCTCGTCGACGGTCAGGCCGCCCGGGCCCGGCAGCGCAGTACCGGGCGGATGTGGCTGACCGCCGCCCGCACACTGGAGCGACTCGGCGAGCTGGGCGCCGCGGCGGGGGTGACGTTCTGCGTCGAGAACCTGAACACGATCGTCGACCACCCCGGAGTGCCGCTGGCCCGGGCCAAGGACACGCTCGCGCTGGTCGAGGGCGTGGGCCACCCGAACGTGAAGATGATGCTCGACCTGTATCACGCCCAGATCGGCGAGGGGAACCTGATCGAGCTGGTGCACCGCTGCTCCGACGCGATCGGCGAGGTCCAGGTCGCCGACGTGCCCGGCCGCTGCGAGCCGGGCACCGGGGAGATCAACTACGCCGCGATCGCCGCGGCGCTGCGCGACATCGGTTACACCGGCACCGTCGGCATGGAGGCCTGGGCCGCCGGCGCCGGGACCGCCGGGAGCGAGGCCGCGCTGGCCGCGTTCCGCGCCGCGTTCACCTGACCGGACCAGCGCCAAGCCGGACCAGCGCCGAAATTGCATTCCATGCGCCCGCCACTCGAATTTTGGCGCGTGGAATGCGGTTTCGGCGGGGAGTCTCAGCGGTCGACGAGCGTGGTGTCGAAGTAGTAGCGCGACGCGCGGTAGCAGTGGTTGCCGAACTCGACGGCGGCACCGGAGTCGTCGAACGCGGTGCGGGTCATGGTCAGCAGCGGGGCGCTGGGTTTCTCGTCGAGCAGGTGCGCCTCGGTACGTGTGGCGCTGCGCGCGCCGATGCGCTGCCGGGCCAGCCGGATGTGCACGCCGCGGGCGCGCAGCGACTGGTAGAGGCCGTTGCTCTCCAGCTCGTCGGCGTCGGGGGCGATCTCGACGGGCAGATGGTTGGTCATCAACGCCAGCGGTTCGCCGTTGGCGCTTCGCAACCGCTGGATGGACGCCACCTCCCGCCCCTCCGCGAGGTTCAACTCGCGCGCGGTCTCCTCGTCGGGCGGACCCACCTCGTACCTGAGCAGCTTGGTGCTGGGTTCCTGGCCGGCCCGGGCGAGATCGTCGAACAGGCTGGTCAGCTCCACCCTCCGATGCACCGGAGTCTGCACCACCTGGGTGCCGACGCCACGCTTGCGCACCAGCAGCCCCTTGTCGACGAGCTCCTGGATGGCACGGCGGGTTGTCGGCCGCGACAGCGTCAACCGCTTCGCCAGAGCGAGCTCATTTTCGAAGCGGTCGCCGGGAGCGAGTTCGCCATCCCGGATGGCCGCCTCGATCGCCTGGGCGAGCTGGTAATACAGCGGAACCGGGCTTGACCTGTCGAGCTCCACAGTCAGCGGCACGTCCGCTCCGATCTCGGGTAGGGCGGGTCAGGGGTAGCTGAATACTAACATCGATTGAGATAAAGATAGAATGTCAGGACAAAGTCTTGACATGCCGCCGTGACGCGGGGCACAGTCTTAGTCAGCCACCCACACCTATTCCGTCGGAGTGACTCTGTGATGACCAATCAGCCATACGACGTGCTCGCCATCGGGCGCAGCGGCGTCGACGTCTACCCCCTCCAGACCGGCGTCGGCCTGGAGGATGTCGAGACGTTCGGGAAGTTCCTCGGCGGCAGCGCCGCCAACGTCGCCGTCGCCGCGGCCCGGCTGGGTAACCGCTCGGCACTGATCTCCGGCGTCGGCGACGACCCGTTCGGCCGGTACGTGCGCGGCGAACTCGCCCGCCTCGACGTCGACAACCGCTACGTCACCACCCACGGCGAGTTCCCGACGCCGGTGACGTTCTGCGAGATCTTCCCGCCCGACGACTTCCCGCTGTACTTCTACCGCAAGCCCAGCGCCCCCGACCTGCAGATCAGCCCCGACGAGATCGACACCGACGCGGTGCGGTCGGCCCGGCTGTACTGGTCCACGGTCACCGGACTGTCCGAAGAGCCCAGCCGCAGTGCGCATTTCGCCGCATGGACCGCTCGGGACCGGGCACCGCTGACCGTGCTGGACCTCGATTACCGGCCGATGTTCTGGGCCACGCCCGCCGCGGCCACCGAGCAGGTGCAGAAGGCGCTGGCCCACGTCACGGTGGTGGTCGGCAACCGCGAGGAGTGCCAGATCGCGGTCGGCGAATCCAACCCGCACAAGGCGGCCGACGCACTGCTCGATCTCGGTGTGGAGCTGGCGATCGTCAAGCAGGGTCCGCGCGGAGTGCTCGGCAAGACCCGGCATTCCTCGGTCACCGTGCCGCCCAACGAGGTCGACGTGGTCAACGGCCTGGGCGCCGGAGATGCGTTCGGCGGCAGCCTCTGTCACGGACTGCTCCGTGGCTGGTCGCTGGAGAAGACGCTGCGTTACGCCAACGCCGCCGGTGCCATCGTGGCCGGCCGGCTCGAATGCTCGACCGCCATGCCCACCGTCGCCGAAGTCGCCGCGCTGGCCGAACAGACCGCTGCGGAGGCCGTCAATGTCTGATACCGCCGTCTGCACCGACTACGCCTCGATCACCGACGTCAGGGCCGGCGATCCCGGTGCGGTCGCACGGGCGTGGGCCCAGCGCACCACCCGACCGACGTTGCGCGGCAACGGAAGACTGATGATCGTCGCCGCCGACCACCCGGCTCGCGGTGCGCTCTCGGTGGGTTCGCGACCGACCGCGATGAACAGTCGCATCGACCTGCTCGACCGGCTGCGCGCCGCTCTCGCCGATCCCGGGGTCGACGGCGTGCTGGCCACCGCGGACATCCTCGACGACCTGGTGCTGCTGGGCGCGCTCGAGGACAAGGTGGTGTTCTCGTCGTTCAACCGCGGCGGACTGGCCGGCGCGTCGTTCGAGCTCGACGACCGCATGACGGGGGCCACCGCGGCCTCGACCGCCGCGGCGCGGATGAACGGCGGAAAGATGCTGTGCCGCATCGATCTCGACGACCCGGGCACCGTCGCCACGATGGCCTCCTGCGCCCAGGCGGTCGACGAGCTGGCCGCCCATGGACTGATCGCGATGCTGGAGCCGTTCATGTCCACCCGGGTGAACGGCAAGGTCCGCAACGACCTGTCCCCCGACGCGGTGATCAAGTCGGTGCACATCGGCCAGGGGCTGGGCTCCACCTCGGCGTACACCTGGATGAAGCTGCCCGTGGTGCCCGAGATGGACCGGGTCATGGAATCCACCACGATGCCGACGCTGCTGCTCGGCGGTGACCCCACCGACCCCGAAGAGGCGTTCGCCAGCTGGGAGAAGGCCCTGTCGCTGCCGTCGGTGCGCGGCCTGATCGTCGGCCGCACCCTGCTCTATCCACCGGACGACGACGTCAGCTCGGCCGTCGCGACCGCGGTGGCGATGGTCCGATGAGGTCCAAGCTCTATATCCCCGCGGGCAGCGCCGACGCCCCGTTCGCCGTCGCGATCACCCCCGAGGACGCCGGCTGGGCCGAATCCTCCCTGCACGTCGTCGACCTCAGCTCGGACGCCGCCGCCGGCTCCGTGTCGCTGACCACCGGCGACAACGAGGTGATGATCCTGCCGCTGGCCGGCGGCGGCAGCGTCGAGTGCGACGGCCGGTCATTCGAGTTGTCACCGCGCGCCTCGGTGTTCGACGGGCCCGCCGACATGGTGTACCTGGGCATCGGCCAGGACTACACGCTGTCGGGCCACGGCAGGATCGCGATCTGCGGTGCCCGCGCGAAGACGTCGTTCCCGAACCGCCGGGTGGCCGCGGCCGACGTGGCCGTCGAACTGCGCGGCGCGGGCAACTGCAGCCGTCAGGTGCACAACTTCGGCACGGCCACGGCTTTCGAGGCGGACTCGCTGATCGCGTGCGAGGTGATCACCCCGGGCGGCAACTGGTCGAGCTATCCGGCGCACAAGCACGACGAGAACACCGACGTCGAGACCCAGCTCGAAGAGATCTACTACTTCGAGATCGACGACAGCCCCGCCGGCACCAGAGGATTCGGCTACCACCGCGTCTACGGCACCCCCGAGCGCCCGATCGAGGTGCTCGAGGAGGTCCGCTCCGGTGATGTGGTGCTGGTCCCCCACGGCTATCACGGCCCGTCGATCGCGGCGCCGGGCCACCACATGTACTACCTGAACGTGATGGCCGGCTCGGGGCCGACCCGAGCCTGGCTCATCTGTGACGATCCCGCCCACACCTGGCTGCGCGGCAGCTGGGAGCACCAGGAGATCGACCCCCGCCTTCCGTTCAGGGCCTTTTCCGTGCCGGACTCTGCCCCCGAAGGAGAATGACCGTGGTTTCCACCGCGCCGAAGTCCACCGAGAAGTTCGTCGACACCGAGCCGACGGTGCGGCTCACCGTCGCGCAGGCCACCGTGCGCTTCCTGGCCAACCAGTACGTCGAACACGACGGCGAGCGGCACAAGTTCTTCGCCGGCTGCCTCGGGATCTTCGGCCACGGCAACGTCGCCGGTATCGGCCAGGCGCTGCTGCAGGACGAGGTGGAAGCCTACGAGGCCGGCGTGGAGCCCGGTCTGAGATACGTGCTGGGCCGCAACGAGCAGGCGATGGTGCACACCGCGGTGGCCTACGCCCGGCAGCGGGACCGCACCCAGGCCTGGGCGGTGACCGCCAGCGTCGGCCCCGGTTCGACCAACATGCTGACCGGTGCGGCGCTGGCGACGATCAACCGTCTACCGGTGTTGCTACTTCCCGCAGATACTTTCGCGACGCGGGTAAGTTCGCCGGTGCTGCAGGAGCTGGAACTTCCGTCGTCCGGCGACGTCACCGTCAACGATGCGTTCAAGCCGCTGTCGCGCTACTTCGACCGGGTGTGGCGGCCCGAGCAGCTGCCCGCGGCGCTGCTGGGGGCGATGCGGGTGCTGACCGATCCCGCCGAGACCGGCGCGGCGACGGTGGCCCTGCCCCAGGATGTACAGGCCGAGGCGTTCGACTGGCCGGTGTCACTGTTCGCCGAGCGCACCTGGCACATCGCCCGGCCGCTGCCGGAGCGCGCGGTGATCGCCAAGGCCGCCGATGTGATCCGGTCGGCGTGCAAGCCGTTGATCGTCGCCGGTGGCGGAGTGATCTACTCCGGCGCCACCGAGGCCCTCGCCGCGCTGGCCGCTCGGACCGGCACCCCGGTGTGCGAGAGCCAGGCCGGTAAGGGTTCGCTGCTGCACGACGACCCCCGCTCTGTCGGCGCGGTCGGTTCCACCGGCACCACCGCCGCCAACGCGCTGGCCGCCGATGCCGACGTCATCATCGGAATCGGCACCCGCTACAGCGATTTCACCTCCGCCTCACGCACCGCGTTCAACAACCCCGACGTCCGGTTCGTCAACATCAACGTGGCGTCGCTGGACTCGGTCAAACAGGGCGGCATCAGTGTGGTCGCCGACGCCCGGGAGGCGCTGGAGGCGCTCACCGACCTGCTGCACGACTACTCCGTCAGCGACGAATACCGCAGCCGGGTACAGGAACTCAGGACCGAGTGGAACGACACCGTGTCCGAGGTGTACCGCACCGAGGACGGCACGGCGCTGAACCAGAACCAGGTGATCGGCTTGGTCAACACGTTGTCGGACCCCCGCGACGTCGTGGTGTGCGCGGCCGGTTCGATGCCCGGCGATCTGCACAAGCTGTGGCGGATGCGTGACCGCAAGGGCTACCACGTCGAGTACGGGTTCTCCTGCATGGGTTACGAGATCGCCGGCGGTATCGGCGTGCGGATGGCCGCCCCCGACCGCGACGTGTTCATCATGGTCGGCGACGGCTCCTACCTGATGATGGCCACCGAGCTGGTGACCGCTGTCCAGGAAGGCGTCAAAGTCATCCCGGTGTTGGTGCAGAACCACGGCTTCGCCTCGATCGGCGGCCTGTCGGATTCGGTCGGCTCCCAACGGTTCGGGACCAGTTACCGGTATCGCGGCAGGGACGGCCGGCTCGACGGCGACAAGCTGCCCGTCGATCTGGCGGCCAACGCGGCCAGCCTGGGCGCCGACGTCATCCGGGTCACCACCGCCGCCGAGTTCAGGGACGCCGTCAAGGTCGCCAAGGCCAGTGACCGCACCACGGTCATCCACGTCGAGACGGATCCGATGATCTTCGCGCCGGACAGCCAGTCCTGGTGGGACGTCCCGGTCAGTGAGGTGTCGACGCTGGAGTCGACGCAGCAGGCCTATCAGCGGTATGCGGACTGGAAGAAAGTCCAACGGCCGCTGGTCAATCCGTCGGATCGCTGAGAAATCGGGCGAAATGTCTGAACTACGTGTGGCCGTGCTCGGTGTCGGGGTGATGGGCGCCGACCACGTCGCCCGGATCACCTCCCGGATCTCCGGGGCGCGGGTGTCGGTGGTCAACGACTACGTCACCGAGAAGGCCGAGCAGATCGCGTCGGGCATCGACGGCTGCCGCGCGGTGGCCGACCCGCTCGACGCGATCGCCGACCCGGAGGTCGACGCGGTGCTGCTCGCCACGCCCGGCACGACACACGAGAAGCAGCTGCTGGCCTGCCTGGATCACGGCAAGCCGGTCATGTGCGAGAAGCCTCTCACCACCGATGTCGCCACGTCGCTGGAGATCGTGCGGCGGGAAGCCGAACTCGGCCGCGCGTTGATCCAGGTCGGCTTCATGCGCCGGTTCGACGAGGAGTACATCCAGCTCAAAGCCCTGCTCGACGGTGGCGAACTGGGACAGCCACTGGTGATGCACTGCGTGCACCGCAACCCCAGCGTGCCGTCGTACTTCGACAGCTCGCTGATCGTCAAGGACTCGCTGGTGCACGAGGTCGACGTCACCCGCTTCCTGTTCGACGAGGAGATCGCCAGCGTCCAGATCGTCAAGCCGTCGTCGAATCCCGCTGCGCCAGAGGGGGTCATCGATCCGCAGATCGCGATCCTGCGCACGGAGTCCGGCCGGCACGTCGACGTCGAACTGTTCGTCACCACCGGCGTCGCCTACGAGGTCCGCACCGAGGTGGTCGGTGAGCGCGGCAGCGCGATGATCGGCCTGGACGTCGGGCTGATCCGCAGATCCGCGCCGGGAACCTGGGGCGGCCAGATCACGCCAGGGTTCCGGGAGCGGTTCGGCCGCGCCTACGACACCGAGATCCAGCGCTGGGTCGACGCGGTCAGGACCGGTTCGACGACGGGCGACTACACGGCGGGACCGACCGCATGGGACGGCTACGCCGCGGCCGCGGTGTGCGCCGCAGGCGTCGAGTCACTCGAGACCGGTCTCCCCGTCGACGTGCAGCTCGCCGCACGGCCCTAGCGTCTCAACCCCCCCCACCCCACCCAGTCCGCCCAGTCCGCGAGCGTGCGTGTCTGAAGCCGACACGCCGCCCGCGGACCCAACATCACGCACCCTCGCGACAGAGGAGCATCCGGACCGGCACCGCTCAGAGGATGTACAACATCTCCTGGTAGGTCGGCAGCGGCCACAGGTCGTCGGCGACCACCGATTCCAACACGTCAGCGGCCTCGCGCACCGCCTCCATCGCCGGCAGTAGCGCCTTCTGCGCGTGCGTGGCTTCATCCAGCGCGGACTCTGCGGAATGGTCGGACAGCGCCGCCTTGAGCGTGCCGAGCGCGGCGGTGAGTTCCCCGATCGGCGACGAAACCATCTGCAGCAGCGTGGTATCGGCATCCACACCGGCCGCCTTGAGCGTCGCGACGTTGTGCGCGAGCTCGGTCTGGTACCGAACGGCCGCGGGCAGGATCACCGTGGTGCCCAGCTCCAACGCCAGCTTCGCCTCGACCGCGATCGTCAACGCGTACTGCTCGAGTCGCACCTCGACGCGGCTGTGCAGTTCACGCTCGCTGAACACGCCGTACTTCTCGAATACCTCGACGGCTTCAGGCTTGACCAGCTCGGGAATGGCGTCGAGCGTGGTCTTCAGGTTCGGCAGACCACGGGCGGCTGCTTCAATCTGCCAGTTGTCCGAGTAGCCGTCCCCGTTGAAGACGACCGCCCCGTGCTCGGTGATGATCTCGGTGAGCAACTTCTGCACGGCCTGGTCGAAGTCCTCACCCTCGCCGACGGCCTTCTCGAGGACCGTGGCCATGTAGTCGAGCGAGTCGGCCATGATCGTGTTCAGGATGATCATCGGCACGTTGATGGTCTGCCCGGATCCTGGCGCCCGGAACTCGAAACGGTTGCCGGTGAAGGCGAACGGGCTGGTGCGGTTGCGGTCGCCCGGATCGGTCGGCAGCACCGGAAGGGTGTCGCAGCCGATGATCATCGCGCCCTTGCCCTTCGACGACGTGGCCGCGCCCTTGGCGATCTGCTCGAAGACGTCGGCCAGTTGGTCGCCGAGGAAGATCGAGATGATCGCGGGCGGAGCCTCGTTGGCGCCGAGCCGGTGATCGTTGGTGGCCGAGGCCACCGACAGCCGCAGCAGTCCGGCGAACTTGTGTACCGCGCGGATCACCGCGGCGCAGAACACCAGGAACTGGGCGTTCTCGTGCGGGGTGTCACCGGGCACCAGCAGGCTGCCGAACTGCGCGTTGCCCATCGAGAAGTTGACGTGCTTGCCGGACCCGTTGACCCCGGCGAAGGGCTTCTCGTGGAACAGGCACTCCATCCCGTGCTTCTTGGCGATGGTCTTGAAGGTGGTCATGAGTAGCTGCTGATGATCAGCGGCGATGTTGGCCCGTTCGAACATCGGCGCGATCTCGAACTGTCCGGGAGCGACCTCGTTGTGCCGGGTCTTGGCCGGAATGCCCAGCTTGAACAGTTCGCGCTCGGTGTCCATCATGAACCCGAGCACCCGCTCGGGGATGGCGCCGAAGTAGTGGTCGTCGAACTCCTGCCCCTTGGGCGGTTTCGAGCCGAACAGGGTGCGGCCGGCGTTGATCAGATCCGGACGGGCCAGGAAGAAATGCCGATCCACCAGGAAGTACTCCTGCTCCGGACCGCAGAACGACACGATGTGGTCGAAGTCCTTGTGCCCGAACAGCTTCAGGATTCGCTCCGCTTGCGCGCCCATCGCCTGCTGACTGCGTAGCAGAGGTGTCTTGAAGTCGAGCGCCTCACCGGTCATCGACACGAACACGGTCGGGATGCACAGCGTGTTGCCGTTCGGGTTCTCCAGGATGTAGGCCGGGCTGGTGACGTCCCAGCCGGTGTACCCGCGCGCCTCGAACGTGCTGCGCAGTCCGCCCGACGGAAAGCTGGAGGCATCCGGTTCGCCCTGGATCAGCGTCTTGCCTGCGAACTCGGCCAGCGTCTGACCGTCGGAGACGGGCTCAAGGAAGCTGTCGTGTTTCTCGGCGGTCAGTCCGGTCATCGGGTAGAAGACGTGCGCGTAGTGGGTGGCCCCCCGCGACAGGGCCCAGTCCTTCATGACCGACGCGACGGAGTCGGCGACGGCCGGATCGAGCTTGGCGCCCTTCTCGATCGTCGCGACGACGGACTTGTAGACCGACTTCGGCAACCGCAACCGCATCTGCGCCAGGGTGAACACGTTGGCGCCGAAAATCTCGCCAGGCGCCTCGGTGGGGTCGAAGCTGATCGCCGGCGGCACGTACGCCTCGACATTGTTGATTGCCTGCAGACGTACCGCGTTACCGCTCAATGGATTCCCTTTGCACTGCGGATGCCCGCTTCGACTGAGCGGACGTGGACCGCCCCACACTAGGGACGGTGTATGCCGAACTTGTTACGCAAGCGTCAACAGCAGAAACGATTATCGGTCTCGCGGGCGCGCAGACATCTGCGCGTTCAGGGTGCGTCGGATCAGGAATCGCCGTTCGGCCCGTCCCAGGTCCGGTCGAGTCGGACGCCGAGATCGAGGTCGCCCGCCACGTCGACGAGTGCGGCGGCCACGATCGATGCCGGGACACGGTCGAGCACCACCAGCCCGATCGCCGGGCGAGGACCGTGCTGGACCATGGGCCGGGCGGCGAACCCGTCGGGCAGCCCCAGCCGGGACAGCCACGCAGTGGCCGCGATGGTGGCTCGGCGCGACTGCGTCAGGTGCGCGAACAGCGCGTCGACCGAGTCGGCTTCCACCGCCGGCCGGTAGCTTGCGCCCTCGGCAGCCATGTTGGCATCGAGGATGCGCCGGTTCCGCATCGTGGTGGTCAGCGCGCACAGCTGCCTGGTGGCGGCGTCCGACCAGCCCACCTCGGCGCAGTTCATCAACGGGTCGTCGGCCGGGGCGACCAACACGTACCGTTCGCGGTAGAGCTCCACGGAGCGGGTTCCCGGCGGCGCTTCTTCGTCGAGATACGTCAGCCCGGCGTCGATCTCGAAATCGGCCAGTCGCCTGGCGATCTCCCGCGATGACAGCGCCTCGACCCGAACCGAGGCGGCCGGATTTCGGCTCAGGAACTCCGCGGTGATGAACGGAGTGGCCGGCACCGCCGTCGGGATTGCGCCGAGGCGGGCGGTGACGGTCAACCGTCCCCTCATCCGCTCGAGGTCGGCGAGCATCTCGTCGCGTTCGGCGGTGATGCGCTGAGCCCAGGTCACCACCCGCCGTCCCTCATCGGTGAAGCCCTCGAAGCGATGCCCGCGCTGCACGATGACCACGCCGAGATCGCGCTCCAGCCGACGGATCGCCACCGACAGCGTCGGCTGACTCACGTGGCAGCGCGCCGCAGCCCGCCCGAAGTGGCGCTCGGCGGCAAGTGCCAGCAGGTAGTCCAGGTGCTGCAACAACACGTCGCTCCCCTTTCCGATCCGGGTCCTCGGCCACATTCGATAGTCAGCGTCTATCACTGCATGTGAAATGCCAAACGCCCCGGCTCCTCATCTGGGCCGGCCGGGATTTTCCGGCGGTTAGATTGGAACGATGGCCACCGCGAAGGACGTCGACGCCGACTACAGCGAGCTGGACATGGAGGTCGGGCCCGCCAAGAGCGAGGCCGCCGGCGTGAAAGCCGTGCTGGTCAGCATGCAGCGCGCACTGTCCCAGATGGGCCCGGTCCGCACGGCGGCAACGCTGGCCAAACTCAACCAGCGGCACGGCTTCGACTGCCCCGGCTGCGCCTGGCCCGAAGAGCACGGTGGCCGCAAACTCGCCGAGTTCTGCGAGAACGGCGCCAAGGCCGTCGCCGAGGAAGCCACCAAACGCGTGGTCACCCCGGAGTTCTTCGCACGCCACACCATCGCCGAACTCGACGCCAAACCCGAGTACTGGCTGTCGCAGCAGGGCCGCCTGACCCACCCGATGGTGCTGCGGCCTGGCGACGACCACTACCGGCCGATCGGGTGGGATGACGCCTACCGGCTGATCGCCGACGAACTCGCAGCGCTCGACGACCCCAACCAGGCCGTGTTCTACACCTCGGGCCGCACCAGCAACGAGGCCGCGTTCCTCTACCAACTGTTCGTGCGCAGCTTCGGCACCAACAACCTGCCGGACTGTTCGAACATGTGCCACGAATCCTCCGGGACCGCACTCATCGACGCGATCGGGATCGGCAAGGGATCGGTCACCGTCGAGGATCTCGTCCAGGCCGACCTGATTCTGATCGCCGGCCAGAACCCCGGCACCAACCACCCCCGGATGCTCTCGGTCCTGGAGAAGGCGAAAGCCAACGGCGCCAAGATCATCGCGGTCAATCCGCTGCCCGAGGCCGGCCTCATCCGGTTCAAGGATCCACAGAAGGTGCACGGCGTGGTCGGCGACGGTGTGCCCATCGCCGACGAGTTCGTCCAGATCCGCCTCGGCGGGGACATGGCGCTGTTCGCCGGTCTGGGCCGGTTGCTGCTGGAGGCCCAGGACAAGGCGGGCCCGGACGTCCAGATCGTCGACCGCGACTTCGTCGACAGGCACACCGCGGGTTTCGCCGAGTACGAAACACGCACCCGCGCAGTCGACCTCGACACCGTGCTGGAAGCCACCGGCATCGGACGCGAGCAGCTCGACCGTGTCGCTTCGATGATGGCGACGTCGCAGCGGATCGTGGTGTGCTGGGCGATGGGACTGACCCAGCACAAGCACGCGGTGCCGTCGATCAGCGAGATCTCCAACGTGCTGTTGATGCGCGGCATGATCGGCAAGCCGGGCGCAGGCCTGTGCCCCGTGCGTGGGCACTCGAACGTGCAGGGTGACCGCACGATGGGGATCTGGGAGAAGATGCCGGAGCGGTTCCTCGCCGCCCTCGACGCCCGGTTCGGCATCGCGTCCCCGCGTGACCACGGCTACGACACCGTCGACGCGATCCGCGCCATGCGGGACGGCAAGGCCACGGTGTTCATGGCGATGGGCGGCAACTTCGTCTCCGCCACCCCCGACACCGCGGTCACCGAGGCCGCGTTGCGCAATTGTTCGCTGACCGTGCAGGTGTCGACGAAACTCAACCGCAGCCACCTCGTGCACGGACGCACAGCGCTGATCCTGCCGTCGCTGGGCCGCACCGACCGCGACATCCAGGCGACCGGCAAACAGCTGGTCTCGGTCGAGGATTCGATGTCGATGGTGCACCTGTCCCGCGGGAGCCTGCGCCCGCCAGGAGACCACGTGCGCAGCGAGGTGGCGATCGTCTGCCAGCTGGCCCGCACGGTGTTCGGCCCCGACCATCCGGTGCCGTGGGAGACGTTCAACGCCGACTACGACACCATCCGGGACGCGATCGCGACCGTGGTCCCCGGCTGCGGCGACTACAACCGCCGGGTCCGCGAGCCGGACGGGTTCCAGCTGCCGCACCCGCCCCGCGATTCGCGTGAATTCCACACCGCGACAGGAAAAGCGAACTTCGCCGCCTATCCGATCGAATGGGTACCGGTGCCCGAGGGCAGGCTGGTGCTGCAGACGCTGCGCAGCCACGACCAGTACAACACCACCATCTACGGTCTCGACGACCGCTACCGCGGCGTGAAGGGCGGGCGACGGGTGGTGTTCGTCAACCCCGCCGACCTGGCGCGCTTCGGTCTGGCCGACGGTGACCGTGTCGACCTGGTCTCCGAGTTCACCGATGCCGCCGGCCAGTTGCAGGAACGGTGCGCGAAGGACTTCCGCGTCGTCGGGTACCCGACCCCGGAGGGCAACGCAGCGGCTTATTACCCCGAGACGAATCCGCTCGTCCCACTGGACCACACCGCGGCGAAATCGAACACGCCGGTGTCCAAGGCGGTCGTGATCAGGCTGGAGCGCAGCTAAGTGGGCCGGGTGACGGCGCGCCGCCGGGTGCACCACGTGACGACGGCCGACGTCGTCGCGCGGCCTGAGACTCTGGTGGTCGAGGAGCCGCTGGAGATCCGGGTCGACGGCAAGCCGATCACCGTCACGATGCGCACCCCGGGCTCGGATGTCGAACTCGCGCAGGGATTCCTGCTCACCGAGGGCATCGTCGGCGGCCGCGACGACATCCTGTCGGTGCGCTACTGCCGCGGCGCCACCGAGGACAGTTCCGGCTACTCGCAGAACACCTACAACGTCCTGGACGTCACTCTGGCGCCCGGGGTCCCCGCCCCGGATGTGGATCCCACTCGGAACTTCTACACGACCTCGTCGTGCGGGGTGTGCGGCAAGGCCTCACTCGACGCGGTGCGACTGATCAGCAAGCACGCTCCCGGTGACGACCCGGCGACCGTCAGCGCCGAAACCCTGGCGGGGATGCCGGGCAAGCTGCGCGGCGAACAGAAGGTGTTCGCCGCCACCGGAGGCCTGCACGGCGCGGCGCTGTTCGGCACCGACGGCACCGTGCTCGTGGTGCGTGAGGACATCGGCCGGCACAACGCCGTCGACAAGGTGGTGGGATGGGCGCTGGAGAACCGGCGGATCCCGCTGAGCGACACCGTGCTGCTGGTCAGCGGGCGGGCCTCGTTCGAGCTGACCCAGAAGGCCGTGATGGCGGGCATCCCGGTGCTGGCCGCGGTGTCGGCGCCGTCCTCGCTGGCGGTCGACCTGGCCGGCCAGTCCGGGCTCACGCTGGTCGCTTTCCTGCGCGGCGACTCGATGAACGTCTACACGCGCCCGGACCGCGTCACCAACTGACCGGCCTGTCGCAGATCTCCACGGTTTCTCCACCAAACCTTCAAGCGGGCCGACCGCGGCGGCGGCGACCATCGACGCATGCCGGAAATCCTCATCGCGTCCTGCCCGTTTGTCGGGCATCTGTCGCCGCTGCTGAACGTGGCGCGCGGTCTCGTCGCCCGCGGTGACCGCGTCACAGTCCTGACCAGCGCCCGGCACGCCGACCAGGTCAGAGCGGTCGGAGCCAGAGCCTGCCCGTTGCCCCGGGCCGCCGACCTCATCGACGACTCGGCGCTCGACGACGACCTGCCCGGCCGCGCGCAGACCTCCGGCCTCGGACGGCTCAACTTCGACATCGAACACATCTTCGTCCGGCCGCTGCCCCATCAGTTCAGCGCGCTGCAGGAACTGTTGGCGACCGACCGCTACGACGCCGTGATCGCCGACGCGCTGTTCCTCGGCACCCTGCCGATGCTGCTCGACGCCGGCGCCGCGCGTCCGCCGATCCTGTCCTACTCCCCGACGCCGCTGTTCCTCACCAGCCGCGACACCGCACCCGCCGGACCGGGCATCACGCCGATGCGCGGTGTGCTGGGCAGGGTCCGCAACCGGATCCTGACCCTCGTCACGCAGAATTTGTCGCTGCGCCCCGCCCACCAGTCGGTCGACCGGATGCTCGGCGCCATGGGCCTGCCCGAGCTGCCGGTGTTCGTCCTGGACAGCCTTACGCTGGCCGACCGGGTGATCGTGCCGACGATCCCCGAGTTCGAGTACCGGCGCAGCGACCTGCCCTCCCACGTCCGGTTCGTCGGCGCGGTCACCCCGTCGCCGGCTGACAACTTCACCCCGCCGCTGTGGTGGGATCAGCTGAACAGCGGGCGGCCCGTCGTGCATGTCACGCAGGGCACCGTCGACAACGCCGACCTGACCCGGCTGATCGAGCCGACGGTCGAGGCGCTGGCCGGTGAGGACGTCACCGTGGTGGTGTCGACGGGTGGACGGCCGGTCTCCGAACTGCGATCCCCGCTGCCGCCCAACACCTATGCGTGCGAGTACTTCCCGCACGACGTGCTGCTGCCGCGCGTGGACGTGATGGTCACCAACGGCGGCTACGGCGCCGTACAGCGCGCGTTGGCTGCCGGGGTGCCGATCGTGGCCGCCGGCAGGACCGAGGACAAACCCGAAGTCGCCGCCCGCGTCCAGCACTTCGGCGTGGGGATCGATCTGCGCACCGGGACACCGACGGCGACCGAGGTGGGTCGCGCTGTGCGGGACGTGCTGCGAAACCCTACTTATCGGATGCAGGCCCGCCGGCTGCAGAGCGCCTACGCCGCCCGCGACGGCGTCACCGAGATCGCCGCGCTCATCGACGAGGTGATCGGCACCCGGGCGCCGGCGCTGCCGGAAATGCACTGAGGGCTGCCCGCTCTCATCACGGACAGCCCTCAGTGCATTCTCGGTCTCAAGCGGACTTGTCGCGCCTCTCGGTGCGCGGCGGCTTACGCGGCACGATCGTCGGCAGCACGTTGTGCTCGACGGTCTCCTTGGTCACGACCACCTTGGCGACGTCGTCGCGGCTCGGGATGTCGTACATCACCGGCAGCAGGACTTCCTCCATGATCGCGCGCAGCCCGCGGGCTCCGGTGCCACGGTGGATGGCCTGATCGGCGATCGCCTCCAGCGCGTCCTCGTCGAACTCCAGCTCCACCCCGTCCATTTCGAAGAGCCGGGTGTACTGCTTGACCAACGCGTTCTTCGGCTCGGACAGGATCTTCACCAGCGATTCCTTGTCCAGGTTCGTCACCGAAGCGACGACCGGGAGCCGGCCGATGAACTCCGGGATCAGACCGAACTTGATCAGGTCCTCGGGCATGACCTCGGCGAAGTGGTCCTGGGTGTCGATCTCGGCCTTGGACTTCACCTCGGCGCCGAAGCCCAGGCCGCGCTTGCCGACGCGGTCGGAGACGATGCGCTCCAGCCCGGCAAACGCACCGGCGACGATGAACAGCACGTTCGTGGTGTCGATCTGGATGAACTCCTGATGCGGGTGCTTGCGGCCGCCCTGCGGGGGCACCGATGCCTGCGTGCCCTCCAGAATCTTCAGCAGCGCCTGCTGCACGCCCTCACCGGAGACGTCGCGGGTGATCGACGGGTTCTCGCTCTTGCGGGCGATCTTGTCGACCTCGTCGATGTAGATGATGCCGGTCTCGGCGCGCTTGACGTCGTAGTCGGCGGCCTGGATCAGCTTGAGCAGAATGTTCTCGACATCCTCGCCGACATAGCCGGCCTCGGTCAGCGCGGTGGCGTCCGCGATCGCGAACGGCACGTTGAGCATCTTGGCCAGGGTCTGCGCCAGGTAGGTCTTGCCGCAGCCGGTCGGGCCGAGCATCAGGATGTTGGACTTCGCCAGCTCGACGGGCTCGGAGCGGGAATCGCGCGACTTCTCGCCGGCCTGGATCCGCTTGTAGTGGTTGTAGACGGCCACGGCGAGCGTGCGTTTGGCGGTGTCCTGCCCGATGACGTAACCCTCGAGGAACTCCCGGATCTCAGCCGGCTTGGGCAGCTCGTCGAGCTTGACGTCGTCGGCGTCGGCCAGCTCCTCCTCGATGATCTCGTTGCACAGGTCGATGCACTCGTCGCAGATGTAGACACCCGGTCCCGCGATGAGCTTCTTCACCTGCTTCTGGCTCTTACCGCAGAACGAGCACTTCAGCAGGTCGCCGCCATCTCCAATGCGTGCCATTGTGCTGTGGGCCTACTTCCTGTCGCCGTCGATATCCGGTCGTTTCGGTGTGCTGCACCGGGACCGTCGGGTGTATCCCCGACGCTACCCGCAGTTTCCGTCGCTGTGCGACCGATAAAGCCGAATCGCGTCGGTGGTATTCACGTGTGGTTGCGTCAACATATCGCCTGAGCCGTCCACGACGGTCGCGCAACCCGCCACCGTGTCTCTGGCGTGTCGCCGCCGTTACCCGACCGAGAGTACCTGCCAGACCGGAAGGCCACCGGGCGACCTCTTGACCTGGGATGGGATACCGAACGGAACGGACGCAGCCACGCGATGTCCGGGCGAGCTGTCATCGGCACTTTTGCTGAACGGGATCGTCGGCGCTGGTGGATCCACCGCCGCGGTGAACGGGCGGGGCGTCAGCGGGGTCCGAGCCCCCCGGGACCCATCGGACCGGGACCTACCGGTCCGGGGCCTACCGGTCCCGGCCCGACCGGACCGACCACTCCGCCGACCCCGATCGGACCGGCGGGCCCGACGACCGGGTTCGGCGGGTTCACGTACACGTTGACCGCGACGCACGTCGCCGTGACGGTGTCCCAGTACGTTCCGGCCGGGCACACCGGCTCCTGGGCCTGTGCGACCGCGGCCGTCGTGGTCTGGATCAGCACCCCGGCGACCGCCGCCGCCAGCGCGGCCAGCGTCATGCGCGACCCGATTCGCTGCGACATTGACACCCCTTACGTCAGGACGCGCGAAGGCGTCGTATTTACGTATGCGTTGATTTATCAGGGTGACACAGGCGGACGTTACGGCGATGCCTTTCCAGTCGCCCCGAACACCCTGTCTCCGCACGTACCCTGCGGGCATGACCTCGCTTCAGGACGCGTTCGCGCTGGCCCGCGACGACAACGGTTTGGCGGTGGTGGCGACGCTGCGCGCGGACCAGACGATCCAGGCTTCCCTGATCAACGCGGGCCCGCTCCCGCACCCGGCCACGGACGAACAGGTGCTGGGCTTCGTCACCTACGGGCGGGTCAAGCTGGCCAACCTGCGGGCCCGGCCGCAGATCGCGGTGACGTTCCGGCGGGGCTGGCACTGGGCCACCGTCGAGGGCACCGCCGAACTGGCCGGCCCGGACGATCCGCAGCCATGGCTGGGGACCGGCGACACCCTCCCCCGACTGCTGCGGGACATCTTCACCGCTGCGGGCGGGACCCACGACGACTGGGACGCCTACGACCGCACGATGCGCGAGCAGCGTCGAACGGCTGTGCTCGTCACACCGACGCGGATCTACGGCAACAGCTGAGACGTAGGCCAGAAACACCGCAGCGCGTGCTGCGCCGCCTCTTTCGAGGCGCGCACCACGCGCTGCGATCAGGTACTACCTGGAGAACGCTCAGCCCTTCTGGGCCGACAGCTTGCGGTACTCCAGCACCGTGTCGATGATCCCGTATTCCTTGGCCGCCTCGGCGGTCAGGATCTTGTCGCGATCGGTGTCCTTGCGGATGACGCTCGGCTCCTTGCCGGTGTGCCGCGCGAGGGTCTCCTCCATCAGCGTGCGCATCCGCTCGATCTCGGCGGCCTGGATCTCCAGGTCGGAGAACTGACCCTGGATGACGCCGCCCAGCGAAGGCTGGTGGATCAGCACACGAGCATTGGGCAGGGCCATCCGCTTGCCGGGGGTGCCGGCGGCCAGCAGCACCGCGGCGGCCGACGCGGCCTGACCCAGGCACACGGTCTGGATGTCGGCACGCACGTACTGCATGGTGTCGTAGATCGCCATCAGGCTGGTGAACGAGCCGCCGGGCGAGTTGATGTACATGGTGATGTCGCGGTCGGGATCCAGCGACTCCAGGACCAGCAGCTGGGCCATGATGTCGTTGGCCGACGCGTCATCCACCTGCACGCCGAGGAAGATGATGCGCTCCTCGAACAGCTTGTTGTACGGGTTGGACTCCTTGACGCCGAAGCTCGAATGCTCGATGAACGACGGCAGGATGTAGCGGGCCTGCGGCTGCACGCGGGGATCCAGGGACGGGTGGATAGACGAATGGATGTTGTCGGTCATTTGTCGATTCCTGCTCCCGGTCCGTCGCCGTTGATTGTCACGCTGGTGATGATGTGATCGACGAATCCGTACTCGAGGGCTTCCTGAGCGGTGAACCAGCGGTCGCGGTCGGAGTCGGCCTCGATGCGCTCGATGCTCTGTCCGGTGAACTCGGCGTTCAGCCGGAACATCTCCTTCTTGATGCTGGCGAACTGCTCGGCCTGGATCGCGATGTCCGCCGCGCCGCCGGTGATCCCGCCGAGCGGCTGGTGCATGAGGATGCGGGCGTGCGGCAGCGCGTAGCGCTTGCCCTTGGTGCCCGCGGCGAGCAGGAACTCACCCATCGAGGCGGCCATCCCCATCGCGTAGGTGGCGACGTCGCACGGAGCCAGCACCATCGTGTCGTAGATCGCCATGCCGGCGCTGATGGAGCCGCCGGGCGAGTTGATGTAGAGGTGGATGTCCTTGGTCGGATCCTCGGCCGACAGCAGAAGGATCTGCGCGCAGAGCCGATTGGCGATGTCATCGTCGACCTGAGAACCAAGGAAGATGATGCGCTCGGCCAGCAACCGCTCATACACCGAGTCGACAAGGTTGAGGCCCGATGAGGCGCCACGCATGTCAGTCACGACTGGATACCTGCTTTCTTTGTGTACTTCCGACGCGGTGACCGGTCTTACGAATGACACTAACGAACCCGCGCCGCCGGGGAGTCCCCAGACGGCGCGCGTTCGCTTACAGCATCACTTCGTGTCGTCGGCCTGCTCATCGGAATCGGGCTGCTCGTCGGAAACGTCGGCCGCGTCGGACTCGGCGTCCGCGCTGTCGGCATCGCCGGCCCCGGCCTGCTCACCGGAGGGTCCGAAGAACTCGGCGGTGTCGATCTCGTTGCCGTCGGTGTCGGTGACGGTCGCGCCGTGGACGACCGCCGCGACGGTCAGGCCGCGGCGAACGTCGGCGAACATCGCGGGCAGCTGGTTGTTCTGCTGCAGCATCTGCAGCAGCTGCTGGGGCTCCAGGCCGTACTGGCGCGACATCAGCACCAGCCGCTCGGTCAGGTCGTTCTGACCGACCTGGACGTCCAGCTTGTCGGCGATGGCGTCCATCAACAGCTGGGTCTTGATCGCCTTCTCGGCGTTGGCGCGGTTGTCGGCGTCGAACTCCTCGCGGCTGCTGCCCTGCTCCTTGAGGGTCTCCGCGAACTTGTCCTCGTCGTGGTCGAGGCCGTGGATCGCGTTGTGCAGCGTGTCGTCGATCTGGGCCTGCACGACGGCCTCGGGCAGCGGGATCTCGGTCTGCTCGAGCAGTACCTCGATCGCCTTGTCGCGGATCGCCTCGGCCTGCTGGACCCGCTTGATCCGGCTGACCTTCTCCTTCAGATCGGCGCGCAGCTCGTCGACGGTGTCGAATTCGCTTGCCAGCTGGGCGAAGTCGTCATCAACCTCGGGCAGCTCGCGCACCTTCACCGACTTGACGGTGACGGTGACCTCGGCCTCCTGGCCGGCGTGCTCACCGGCGACCAGCGTGGTGGTGAAGGTCTTGGACTCGTCGACCTTGAGGCCGATGATCGCCTCGTCGAGGCCCTCGATCAGCTGCCCGGAGCCGACCTCGTGGGACAGCCCCTCGGTCTGGGCCTCGGGCACGTCGTTGCCGTCGACAGTGGCCGACAGGTCGATGGAGACGAAGTCACCGTTCTCGGCGGGCCGGTCGACACCGGTGAGGGTGCCGAAGCGCTGCCGCAGCGACTCGATCTCGGCGTCGACGTCCTCGTCGGAGACGCTGATCGGGTCGACGGTGATCTTGAGGGCTTCCAGGTCGGGCAGCTCGATCTCGGGCCGGATGTCGACCTCGGCGGTGAAGACCAGCTCCTCGTTGTCCTCGAGCTTGGTCACCTCGATCTCGGGCTGGCCGATCGGCTGCAGCGACTCAGCGGTGATGGCCTCGCTGTAGCGGGCCGGCAGCGCGTCGTTGACGACCTGCTCGAGCACGGCACCGCGACCGACGCGGGCCTCCAGCAGCTTGCGCGGGGCCTTGCCGGGACGGAACCCGGGCAGCCGGACCTGCTTGGCCAGCTGCTTGAACGCGCGGTCGATGTCCGGTTCGAGCTCAGTGAAGGGCACCTCCACGTTGATGCGAACCCGGGTGGGGCTCAACTTCTCGACGGTGCTCTTCACGATTGGTGCTCCTCTATTACGTCTGACTCGGTGGATGGGTGTTGCCGGTCGGGGTGACAGGATTTGAACCTGCGGCCTTCCGCTCCCAAAGCGGATGCGCTACCAAGCTGCGCTACACCCCGGTCGCTGCTGCGCACGCTCGCGCGCAGCATCAGACCACCGGCGATCCTACGTCCTGGCCACGCCGAAGCCTCAATTGGATTTGAGTTAGGCGGACCCGTTACCATCTGCCGGTACTGTCACGAAGTGCAGCACACGCGGGCGTAGCTCAATGGTAGAGCCCTAGTCTTCCAAACTAGCTACGCGGGTTCGATTCCCGTCGCCCGCTCCAAAACCGCCCCGTCTCGGGGCGGTTTTTGCTGTTCACGGGGTGTTGCGGGCCTGGCTACGCGGGCTCAAGGGACCGCGGCGCCAGCACCCTGTGCAGGAAGGCGACCTGGTCCCGGACGACGCGCGGGTACCAGGGCTCCCCGGGATAGACGTCGAAGTGGTCGCAGGGGTAGTGATGCACCGTCGCCCGCATACGCGTCGCCGCCGCGGTGGCCGCGGCGGGTGGAGCGGTCCGGTCCAGGTCTGCGATCTGCACGAGCGCCGGACAGCCGACGCGCACAGCACTCGCGATCGGCCGGTACGCCCCCATCGCCAGCACCACCCGGGAGGCGAACTCGTTGCGCCAGGTGGGGCCGGCGATACCGCGCATCCCCTCGGCGGCCCCTTCGGCGGTCAAGCCGGCCAGCTCGCCAGGAGCGGCCACGATCGGAATGAGCACCGGCGGACGGCGCAACATCGCCGCCACGACGTCGCGCGCCCCCTGGGCCATTACCTTCATGACGTACCGGGGTCCGAGTGTGCGCAGCATGTGCGCCACCACGGGCAGTCCGTCCGCCGCCGGCGTCAGCGAGATGACGCCGGCCAGTTGTGCGTCCTCTGCCGCCACCCGGATCACATGTCCACCGGACAGCGACACGCCCCACGCGACGATCCGTGCCGCGTCCACGCCGGGGAGCTCACGGGCATAGGCGATCACCGCGTGGTAGTCGGTGACCTGACGGGACAACGAGACCAGTTGCCTTGGCTGTCCGGAGGATTGGGCGAAGTGCCGGTAGTCGAAGGTCACCACCTCGGCGCCGGCTCCGGCCAGCGCCTCGGCGAAGTCGAACAGCCCGCTGTCCTGGGTGGCACCGAAACCGTGCGCCATGACGACGCAGGGACGCCCCGCCGGCCCGGTCAACGCGTCCGTTGTCGCTGCGAAGCGCCGCGCCGAAATGGCTTCTCCCGCAACCGGGATCGGCATCAGGTCGATCGTCACTGGGCAACCTCTCCGAAAAGCGCTGTGTGCCAGACGTGAATGACCGCCGCACGGAGCGGGCCGACGGCCTCGAGTCCCTCCTCGGACCGGACGTAGCGGTCCAGGACCCGTTCGTTCATCGAAATCAGAGCGTGCGCGAGCGCCCTGGCGTCGGGAATGCCGATGGTGGGCTGGGCGGTGATGTAGGCACACGAGAAGTCCTCATAGCGCTGTAACCAGCTGTCCCAGACCGCTTTTGCTTCTGGATCGGTGTCGCGCGCGTCGAGCATCGCGCGGAACAGGGTGCGATGGGTGAGCCACGATTCGAAGGTGCGCGCCATCGCGTCGGCGACGATCGCGCGCGGATCACCGCCGCCGGCCAGTGACCCTTCGATGGTGAAGACGTCGTCGTGGAAGATGCGGGTCAGCAGCTCGGTCACGACCTCGTGCTTGCCGGCGAAGTAGAAATAGAACGCCGGCCGCTTCAGCCCCGCCGCCTGCGCCACGTCCGCGACGCTGATCTCGGCCAGCGAACGGGTCTGCAGCTGCTCCTCGAACGCCTCCAGAATCCGCGCCCTGCTCTCGTCGCCGCGCGGTTGCGGCCGGCGCGCGTTACGCCGGGGGGTGTGCGCCGACTCAGGCGGCACCAGCAGCCTCACGCGCCCGGCCCGCCAGTTGCACCGGCCCGTACCTCTCGACGCGGCGCCGTCCCGCGGGCAGTTCACGCTTGCGCATGTTGCGTTCGTAGTGCCAGTAGTCCACCTGCTGGGTGTGCCGGGGCTTGTCGACGAAGTGTCCGATGTACGTGCGTTCGTCGGCGGCGATGACGCGCTTCATCTCGGCCTCCGATGGCGGGCGGTAGGTGCCGGCGAGGTAGGCGGCCGCCAGTCGGGCCTGGCATTCCACGAACGGGAACAAGGTGGGCAACGCCTGGGCGAATCCGATGAAGAGCAGGTCGTCGATGCCCGGTTTGAGGATCCGTTTGTACAGCGGGAGCCGGTTGTCCGGCGCCTCGAGGAAACTGCGGTCGAAGAACGGGAACGTGATGTTGTAGCCGGTCGCGTAGATGATCACGTCGGCTTCGACGGTCGAACCGTCGACGAACACCACCGAACGTCCGTCGAGACGTTCGATGTTCGGCTTGGCGACCGCGTCCCCGGACCCGAGCCGCATGAGGAGCTCGGCGGACTGGGTCGGGTGCGCCTCGAGGAACCGGTGATTGGGTTTGGGCAGACCGTAGTTCTGCGGATCCCCGAACATCAACCGCGCGAAAGGCTGCATGGCCCGGCGCTGCCACGACAGCGGGATCACGGGCAGCGAATGCGCGATCTTGTCCGCAGTCATCCCGAAGACGTACTTCGGCACCACCCAGGCCCCGGACCGCGTTGACAGGTAAACGGTGTTGCGCCAGGACTTCTGGGACAACTCGGACACGATGTCGGCCGCCGAGTTGCCGATCCCGACGACGACGATGCGCTTACCGCGCAGATCGAGCGGTTCGGTGGGGTCGATGTACGCATGGGCGTGAATGCTCTCGCCGGTGAATTCGCCCGGGAACTCGGCGGTGCGCGGATCCCAGTGGTGTCCGTTGGCCACTACCAGGGCGTCGTAGTGCCGGGTCTGCCCGTCCTCGGTATCGAGCTCCCAGCCGCCCCGGGGCAGCCGCCGGGCGTGCTTCACGCCGTTCTGGAACTGGATACGCTCCCGCAGCCCGAAGGTGTCGGCGTACTCGTCGAGGTAGTCCTTGATCTGGGTGTGGTGCGGGTAGTCGGGAAGGTCCGCGCGCATCGGGAAGTCGCGGAAGGACAGGCAGTCGCGCGAGGTGTCGATGTGCAGCGACCGGTAAGCGCTGGAATGGCCGTTCGGATTGCGGAACGCCCAGTTGCCGCCGATCCGGTCGGACGACTCGAAGCAGTCGTATTCGATGCCGGCGTCGGCCAGGTTCTTGCCTGTGGTGAGTCCGCTGATGCCCGCGCCGATGATCGCCGCGGTGGGTGATGAAGCCATGCTGCCTGCCGTTCATGTGAGGTGGGTCACGCGAAGGTATCAGTTTTCTGACAAGTGTCAAAGAATTGGCTTCCAGGGTGTACCAGCACCCGCCGCAAGTCGACGCGGCCGGCTCCCCGTTCGCGCCGCAAGTGGCAAGCGGGGCCTGCATCGGGCACGAGGCGAGCTCTTCCCGACAGCCCCGGAGGGTGTGACGGCCTGCTGACCGCACCCCTTCAGGGGCTATCGGTGCGGGGCCCAGAGTGACACTCTGGAGATATCCGGACCCCGCTGGCCGGGGCCAGTTCTCACTGAGGAGTTACGAATGGCCGACCACCGTCTGAGCGACAAGTTCGACGAACTCTCCGACAAGGCGAAGGAGTCGGCGAGCAAGCTGAAAGCCTCCGCCGAACACGAGAAGGACGAGCTGAAGGCCGATGCCGTCGCGGCGCACCAACGTGCCGAGTCGACCACCGAGCAGTTCAAGAAGAACGTCGACGAAGCATCGGACAAGGTGGCCGCCCAATGGGACGAGGTCCGCGACAAGTGGAAGTCCCACCTGGCCAAGATGCGCTCGGAGATCGAGGAGAAAAAGGAAGAGCACGACATCAAGGCCGCCGAACGCAATGCCGACCGGGCCGAGGCCTATGCCGAGGACGCGATCTGGTTCGCCGAGAGCGCGATCGAAGAAGCCGCGGCCGCATGCCTGGACGCCGTCTACGCGCGCGCCAGCGCCGCCGCGCTCAAGTCCTGACCTACCCCGCCCCACCTACCCCGCCTCGGAAACCTTCGTCCCCGAGGCGAACCGATCGGCCCCGGACCGCGTAAACCTCCGCCCGGCGGGTAGCCCCACGTCCGATCGGCGCCGCAGGCGCTTCCGCGACAGGTGGGTGGGGAATGGACATCGACGTCACGTTCATCGGGACCGCGACCACGCTGATCCGCTGCGGCGCGATCACGGTTCTGACGGACCCGAACTTCCTGCACCAGGGTCAGCGCGCCTACCTCGGGTACGGCCTGTGGTCCAAGCGTCGGCGGCCACCGGCGCTGCACGTCGACGAGTTGCCGGACCTGGATGCGGTGCTGCTGTCGCACCTGCACGGCGACCACTGGGACCGCGTCGCCGAACGGGGGCTGGATCACCGGCTGCCGGTCATCACCACCCACGCCGCGGCGAAGACCTTGCGGCGCCGCGGGTTCGGCGATGCGATCGGCTTGTCCACCTGGGACAGCACCGCCATCGCCAAGGGCTCGGAACAGATCACGTTCACCGCACTGCCGGGCCGGCACGCACCGACGCCGGTCAACCGTCTACTGCCGCCGGTGATAGGCACCATGCTCACGTTCCGCGACGCCAGCGGCGCGACCCGGCACCTGTACCTGTCCGGGGACACCCTGCTGATCGACGAACTCGACGACATCCCGGTGCGCTTCCAGTCGATCGACGCCGGGGTGCTGCATCTGGGTGGCACCCGACTGCCCGCGGGAAACCGGTTGCCGTTCGGACTGACCGTGACGATGGACGGCCGGCAGGGCACCGAGATGGTGCGCCGCCTCGACCTGCCGCGGGTGATACCGGTGCACTTCGACGACTACGGCGTATTCGCTTCTCCCCTTGCCGATTTCATCTCGGCGATGGCCGACCAGGGCATGGCCGACCGGATTGTCGAGATCGGGCGCGGTCAGACGGTGTCGCTCTGACCGCGCCCGATCGTCAGGTTCAGCGAGGGTGGCTGGTCGAGAGAGTGTCGGCGCGGGCCACCTTGCGGCCCAGAATCACGCCGAGCCCGAATCAGCGCAACGATCGGCTCACTCTCGGGGTCGAGCTCACGCCAGCACCTGCAGTCGATCCCATGGCACCGCGGACATGGGGTCGTAGTCGCCGGTGAATCCGGCCTGCCGGTAGGTGGCCCCGATTCCATTGCCGCTGGGGTCGACTTCAAAGGCGACGTTCAGCGGTGCGCCACTGACGTCGACGACGTAGGCGCCGTAGACCTGCATGGCACGTGCGACCGCGCGAACACCCGATGGGAGCCCCAGGGCATCGATGTCGAGGCCGGGATCGAGACGTATCCGCGCGCCCTCGGGGATGCAATTGGCCCGCGCGGATGTGCCGTCGGTCGAGGTCGCCGGCGCGCGGAAGGTACGAGCGCACACGTTGTTCGTCGCTACCGCCAGCGCGTGCGGGATGACGCCTTCCTGGATCTCGGCCACCTGGATGACACCACCCAACCTTGACGCGCCGGAGCCGGTCGCTCCGCCGCCCCAACCGGATCCGTTGAGGTTGGTGATCGAACCCCACCCCGCAGTCCACCCGCCGCCTGCCGGATGCGCCCGCCACAGCTCGAAGATCTGTCCGCTCGACGCGTCGACCACCACCATCGCCGCATCCGACCCCGAACTCGACTGCGCGCCGGCGGGAATCGGGACTCGAACCCCGTCGAACGGGCACCGACCCCAGTCCTCGGTACAGCTGACGGTGCGCCCGGGAGTGCCGGCGTCCGCTTGGTAGATCGGGACACCGTAGGCGACCAGGTTCGCGTACATGGCGCCGTCGCTGGAAAGGTGGGCGACCATTGCGTCACTGTTCGGGTCGATCGCGGCGCCGCCCGGAATTGGAGTGCGGAACGGACTGCCCGGCGAGAACGGTTGCATCGCCGCCCGAGCAATCGGAGCGGAGTAGGCGACCGCTGCGATCGTCACGAAAACCGAAATGAGTGCGCCTATTCGCGCGGCGGCGACACTCCTTCTGAATCGTGGAAAAAAGCTTGCATCCAGAAGGAAATTGACCGGCTTCGCCATGTGAACTCATTTCATTCGCAAATAACAGATTCGGCGCAGGCAAATTACGTCGGTCACCCCTCGACTCCGTAACCGCTGGCTACCCCACAGCGTACGGATGTTGCCGCCCTGGCACAGGGAATCCTCAGAAACGGAAAGCCCCAGCGATCGTTCGACTCCCCCTGAGTTTGGCTTTTGCGGCAATTCGCGGGCGGCGAATGGGAGACACTCGACCCCGTGATCGACAGTCTTTCCGCAACCACCGGCGACACGAGAACGCGCTGGATATACCCGGCACTAATTGTTCTCGCTGCCATACATCTGGCCACTCTTTCGGAAAATCACGGCGAGGCCGAAGACTCCGTGCAATACATCATGGACGTCACCAAAGGCGAGAATCTATTTCAGCCCAATCACCTATTGTTCAACGCGATCAACCGGCTGCACTATCGGGTCTGGACGGCTTTCGGCTACTCCGCCGACGCCACGGTGCCGATGGAAGTGTTGTCGGCCGCCGCCAGCCTGGCCACGGTGTACCTGGTCCATCGGATCGCGCTTCGAGTGGGCGCCCCGCCGCTGATGGCGCTGGCCGCCGCCGGATGGACCGCGTTCTCCTACGGCTTCTGGGTTTACAGCGTCGAGGCCGACACCTACCTGCTGCCGTTACCGGCGGTGCTTCTCGCCGTCCTGGTGCTGTTCGACATTCGGCCGACGGAGTGGAGCGGGATCCGTGGGCCGACAGTGCCGCGTCTGATCGCCCTCGGAGTGCTCAGCGCCGTCGCCGCATTGCTCCACCAGCAGTACCTCTTCCTGATCCCGATTGTCGGGGTCAGTTTGATCCTCATCTGGCGGGCGACGCCTGGGCGCAGCAGCGGATCCCTGATCACCACGGCTTCGGTCTACGGTCTGGTCGCCGTAGGCGTGGTCTTCCTGGTGTACTGCGCGGTCGGTCTGATTGCGCTCGGCCAGAGCGACATTGCCGAGACCCTGGCGTGGGCGCGTGGCCACGCCAGCCAGGGCACCTGGGTGGGTTTCTCGCTGATGTCGTTTCCGATGTTGCTGGTCGGCCTCGTCCGGGTGATTCTCGGTATCAACTTCCTGGCCTCCCCGCACGCGGCCGGTGCGATGGCGAAGATTTTTCCCGGCAAGGTGCTGCTCGAGGAGCACTATGTCGCCGCGCAGTACATCGGGACCACATTGTTCTGGGTGATCACCGCCGCCACGCTGGTGGCCGTCGGCGCGATCGTCTGGTTGACGTTCCAGGCAACGCGCGGCGTGCGCGCCACAGAACCGTTGTCGCCGCGGTGGACCTTCACCCGCTTCGGGATCGTCTACCTGGCGGTCTACGCCGTACTGATTCTGATCTGGGAGCCCTACAACTTGGAATTCTGGATCGGACTCGTTCCGATACTCGCGATCTTGCTGGTCAGTCGCCTCGTCGGGAATGACGGTGTGGCGCCGGCAAGCATCGCACTGGCGCTCGCCCTCGCGGTTGCGAACTTCTTCGGCGGCGTCTGGCCCTACTCCCACGCGGACTCCGACTATTGGACTGATCAGAACGCGGGTCTCACGGCCATCGCCGGCAAGACAGACGTGATCGTCACCGAATGTGTATACGTGTGCCAGGGAAACCTCGCGTTGAGCACCGGTGCCCACTTGATCCCGGCGTCGTCGGATGACACCGGAGAGCTTTCGGCCGCGCTCGCTTCCCCGTCCACGGGACGGCTGTTCGTGTCGTCCTGGGCGTTCGATGCACCCGAAGGCGTCGCCGATCCGGAAACCGCGGGCTCCAGCGAAGTCAGATCGATGTTGGAGGGGCTTCGTGACCGCTTCGTCGAGGTCACCCGTTCCGGGTCGCAGACCATCTGGCAAGTGATGCCCGCCGACCGACCGTGATGTCCGCGATCCGGCGCACTGGCGAACCAACCCGGGAGTGGACCAACGCGCGCTGCTCGCGCACCACAACGAGGCTGCGCGACAAGCGTGCTGACAATCCGGTCTGCATCGCCGACGACCTGGGGTGTTCGCATTCTGTCGGTACGCTGTGAGCCATGAATGCCGCACTTCTCGTCCTCATCGTCCTGGTGGTCGCGGCGATCGGTCTCGCTGTCTACGCGACGTCGAAGTCCACGCAGAAGCGCAACGCCGCGACGCTGGCCGACGCCAAGGCCGACGCCCGCCGGGTGATCGAGCGGCTGGGTGGTCAGGTGTTCGCGCTGACGGCCACCGACGAGGCCGCCAAGCAGGCACTGGCCGACGCGTCCGAGCGCTACACCGCCGCGTCGTCGCAGATCGACCAGGCCACCACCGCGAAGCAGGCCGAGCTGGCCAAGGAGAGCGCGATGGAGGGCCTCTACTACGTGCGTGCGGCGCGCACGGCGATGGGCATGGATCCCGGTCCGGAGCTGGAGTCGCTGGCCGGGCAGCGGACCGCGGGCACCGTCACCGAGGACCGTCGTGTCGAATTCGAGGGCCGCGAGATCGAGGCCTCGCCGACGCCGTCGCAGCGCACCCCGAACTACTACCCCGGCGGCCGCGTCGCGGGCCGGCCCGTGCCCGCCGGCTGGTACTCCGAACCGTGGTGGAAGCCGGCGCTGGTCGCCGGCGCCTGGGGTCTGGGCTCGGCGCTGCTGTTCAGCAGCCTGTTCTCCGGCATGGCCGGCGTCGGTTACGACGCGCAGGCGTTCGAGAACGGCTACGGAGACGGTTTCCAGGACGGGATGGACCAGGGCCAGCTCGACGGCGCTGACGCCGGCGGCGACGGCGGGGACTGGGGCGGAGATGCCGGCGGCGGCGACTGGGGTGGCGGCGACTGGGGTGGTGGCGGCGACTTCGGTGGCGGCGATTTCGGCGGGTTCGACTTCTAGAACCGGCTCTCCAGCCGCGCCGACACCCCGGCCTCCTGCAGGTCGAGCCGCTCGAGCATGGCCCGCACCGCCTCCTCGTCGATGCGGCCTGCGTCGCGCTCGCCGATGAGCGCGGCACGCTGGGCGGCCAGGACGTCTCGGTAGAGCTGGGCGAACACCGCGGCCCGCCGGGTGTTGGCGGCGGGATCGGGCATCTCGTCGGCATCCTGGGACTGGCGCGCCACGATGGCCCGGATCTCGGCGAGCACCCGCGGGTCCAGTCCGGCCGGCGGATGCGCGCGGAACTCGGCGAGCACCTCGGCGGACGCGTCGTGCACCACCTTCTCGGCCTTCTCCGTCTCGGCGACGGTCTCGGCGCGGTCTGCGTCGGAGGACAGGTCGAGCCGGCGGATCAGCAGCGGCAGCGTCCACCCCTGCAGCAGTAGCGTGCCCACACTCACCACGAACGCGATGGCCTGGATCGTCGCACGCTCGGGGAACGGGTCACCCGCGGCGGTCGTCACCGGGATCGCCGCGGCCGCGGCCAGTGTCACCACGCCGCGCATGCCCGTCCAGGACACCACGACACTTTCCTGCCAGCTCAGCCTGCGGTTGTCGATGCGGGACGGCCGCCGGCCCCCCGGCCGTTGCCTGCGGCGGGTGCCGAGGGCGCCGCGGGCGCCGTCGGGGATCGGCACGCTCAGCCGCTGTTCGACCTGCCGCGCCAGCACTCCCCTGCCGAACATCACGAACACCGACAGCGGCCGGATCACCAGCACGATCAGCAGCACCACCGCCGACGCGACCGCCACCTGCCCCAGCGACTCGTGCGCGTCGCGCAGGTCTTCGAGCACGAAACGCAGATGCAGCCCGATGTAGGCGAACACGAACGCCTCGAGCAGCACGTCGACCGAGTTCCACACGTACCGCTCCTGCAGCCGGGTCTGGTAGCCGGCGTCCACCGTCCCGCTGCCCACCACGAACCCGGCCACCACGACGGCCAGCACGCCGGAGGCGTGCATCTCCTCGGCGACGATGAACGCCGCGAACGGCACCATCAGGCCCTGCACGGTCTCCAGCGCCGGGTTGGCCAGCCGCCTGCGGATCCACAGGGTCACGTACCCCAGCGCGGCACCGACAGCGGGGCCGAGCACCGCGCTGTAGCCGAACAGCAGCAGCGGGTTCTCGATGAAGGTGTGCCGGCCGGCGACCTGGGCCACCGCGACGGAGAACAGCGCCAGCGCCGCCGCGTCGTTGATCAGGCTCTCGCCGGTCAGGATCGTCATCACCCGTTTGGGCAGTCCGAGCTTGCGCCCGACGGCGACGGCGGTGACGGCATCGGGCGGGGCGACGATGGCGCCGAGCACCAGCGCGGTCGCGAACGTCAGCGGCACCACCACCAGCCAGGCGGACACGGCTGCGACGGCGAACGCGGTGACCACCACGAGCCCCACCCCGAGACCCAGGATCGGCTTGATGTTGCGCAGGAACGTCGGGAACGAGAAGTTCAACGCCGCCGAGTACAGCAGCGGCGGCAGCACCACCGACAGCAGAATGTGCGAATCCAGTTCGGGCGCTTCGAATCCCGGCACGAACGACACCGCGATGCCGACCACGACGATGATCAGCGCGGGTTCGAGTCCCCGTCGGTGCGCCATCGCCGTCACGACGATCGCGCCCACTACCACCAGGATCAGTTCCACCCGCAGATTGTCCCGGCTATCTCAGCGCATGTCCCGCCGACCCGCGCGGTGCCGAGCCCTCAGGTCTGGCAGGTGGGACACCAGAACAGGTTGCGCCCCTCCAGTTCAACCGTCCGGACCGGTGTCGCGCACACCCGGCACGGCTCACCGGCGCGGCGGTAGACGTAGGTGCGCGGCCGGCCTTCCCGGTAGGACGGTGCGCCGTGGTCGTGCTCGGGTGCCACCACGACGATCTTGCCGCGGCGCACCCCGACCTTCATCAGCGCCACGAGATCGGTCCACAGCTCGGAGAACTCGTCGGCGGTGATCGTCGTCCCGGGCCGGAAGGGGTCCACGCGGTGCCGGAACAGCAGCTCGCTGCGGTACACATTGCCCACCCCGGCGATCACGGTCTGGTCCATCAGCAATGCCGCGATCGGCCTGCGGGACTTGCTGATTCGTCGCCATGCCAGCGATGGGTCGGCGTCGGGGCGCAGCGGGTCGGGCCCGAGCCTGGCCACGACGTCGGCGACCTCTGGCTCCTCGATTACCTCGCACACGGTCGGCCCGCGCAGATCGGTGCCGTACTCGGCGCCGACCATCCGCATGCGCACCTGACCCACCGGCAACGGCGGGGTCCGGTCCTCGGTCAGCGGCCACTCGGTGAATGCGCCGTACAGGCCGAGGTGCACGTGCACCACCCGGCCGCCCTCGTAATGGTGGAACAGATGCTTGCCCCAGGCACTGGCCTTCTTGAACACCCGCCCGTTGACCGCCGCGGCGCCGTCGGCGAACCGGCCCTGCGGGCTGGACACGATCACCGGCGCGCGGCCGAACCGACGCTGGTGCAGCCGCGCCAGTCGGTGCAGCGTGTGTCCTTCGGGCATCGGCTATGCGCCGGGCACGGGCGGCGCGACGTGCGTCTTCTCGTACTCGGCGAGGATGTCGATGCGACGCTGATGCCGCGGCGCCTCCGACCACGCCGTGGACAGGAACGTGTCGACGATGGCCAGCGCCTCCTCGGTGGAGTGCATGCGGCCGCCGATGGCCATCAGTTGGGCATTGTTGTGCTCACGGGCCAACGCCGCGGTCTTGGTGCTCCACGCCAGGGCGCACCGGGCCCCGGGCACCTTGTTCGCCGCGATCTGCTCACCGTTGCCCGAACCGCCGAGCACGATGCCGAGGCTGCCCGGGTCGGCCACCGTCTTCTGCGCGGCCGAGATGCAGAACGCCGGGTAATCGTCGTCGGCGTCGTAGCTGAACGCCCCGCAGTCGACGGGTTCGTGCCCGGTGGCCCTGAGATGCTCGGCGATGGCCTGCTTGAGTTCGAATCCGGCGTGGTCGGCCCCGAGGTAGACGCGCATGGCGGACACCCTACCTCCCGGTTCACCTGCCCCTTCCGGCACCGCGAACAGCGCCGGGGCAGGGTCCGGGGCCGGGCTCAGCCGACGCTGATCGCGTCGAGCCGTTCCTTGATGAACGTCGCCGAGGTCACCGGCCCGAGCCCGGCCACCTTGCCCACCGGCGGCGCCAGCGGCGTGACGAGCGCGTCGTGATCGGCCTCATAGAAGTAGATCAACGACACCAGGTCCTCCTCGGGAGCATCCGGCTGCGGGGGCAGCACCCGGTGCCGACCGGACGGCCACCGCCGGCCGCTCCAATACTCCAGCAGGTCACCGATGTTCACCGTCAACGCCTCCGGGTCGTACGGAGCGTCCTCCCACCCCCCGTCCTCGGAATACA
Organism: Mycolicibacterium vaccae NBRC 14118 = CIP 105934; assembly: GCF_001552715.1. GTDB lineage: Bacteria > Actinomycetota > Actinomycetes > Mycobacteriales > Mycobacteriaceae > Mycobacterium > Mycobacterium vaccae. The sequence goes on from NZ_BCRS01000008.1 coordinate 38,471, forward strand.
CCTGCAGGCCGCCCGCGCCGGGCTCCCGGTCCAGGATCGTGACAGTGCCGAAGTCGGTGTGCGGGCCGATGCGGAACTGGCCGGGTTCGGGTTCGCCGACGACGCTGACCGGCGGGTAGTGGTTGATGTTCATCGTCCAGGTCGGCCTGGCGGCCAACTCGGCGAACGGATTGACCTCCAGGTTGAGCGCGTGCGCGCACAGCGCCAGCAGATCGTCGGCGACGCTCCGCATCTGCGCGGTGTACTCGGTCACCAGCGACTGCAGCGCGGGCACCTCGCGGGGCCAGACGTTCGGCGCAAACCAGATCCGGTCGACCTCCGCGTCACCGGTCGCGGTGTCCGCGCCGAGACTGAAGCTCTCCTTCAGGTCCGGCGGGGTCTCGGTGCCCTCGGCGAAACCGTTGGCCTCCGCGCCGGGTCCGATCCAGCCGCGCCCGCCCACCGGCACCGAGTAGTGCTGCTTGACCTCCGCGGGCAGCGCGAAGAACTGCCGTGCCGCGGCACGCACGTCCCGCGCCAGCGCCGGGTCCACCCCGTGCCCGCGTACCAGCACGAAACCCGCCCGCTGCAGACCGGCGTCGATCTGCGCAGCGACCTCGTCGGCGGCCGAACCGCCGGCCCGCCACGCCGAAAGATCCACCGTCGCAATGACGCTCATCTAGATTTCACTCCTCACGTGCTCACTCGCCGATGTCCTCGGCCCACAGCTCCGGGTTGGCGGCGATGAACTCACGCATCATCGTCACGCACCGTTCGTCGTCGACCACCGTGACGTCGACGCCGTGCTCGGCGAGCCAGTCGTGCCCGCCGGTGAAGGTTCGGCTCTCCCCGATCACGACGGCGCCGATGTTGAACTGCCGCACCAGACCGCTGCAGTACCAGCAGGGCGAGAGCGTGGTCACCATGATCGTCGAGCGGTACCCGCGCTGGCGCCCCGCGTTGCGGAACGCGTCGGTCTCGGCGTGGATGGACGGGTCGTCGAGCTGCACCCGCCGGTTGTGACCGCTGCCCAGCAGCGTTCCGTCGGCCGCGAACAGCGCCGCGCCGATCGGAATACCGCCTTCGGCCAATCCTTTTCGCGCCTCCTCGACGGCGACGTCGAGCATCTGCTGTGGGGTGGGCATGGCCTCGCTGCGGCGAATCTGGGACGACACGGCACCTAGTATGCGGCCCCCGGTGGTCGTTTCGGCCGCAATCACCGGTACACCCTCACCCTGTTGCCACCGGTCCGCAACCGGAGGCAACAGGATCGAAACAATCCGGTGAGGTCAGTCGAACTCGGGGCGCTCAGTGCGGGTCCGCTTGAGTTCCCAGAAGTGCGGATAGGACGCGAAAATCACCGACGCGTCCCAGAGCCGGCCCGCCTCCTCCCCGCGCGGGATGCGCGAGAGCACGGGCCCGAAGAACGCGACACCGTTGACGTGGATGGTCGGCGTGCCGACGTCCGGGCCGACGGCGTCCATGCCGGCGTGATGGCTGGCGCGCAACGCCTCGTCGTAGTCGGTCGACGTGGCGGCCTCGGCGAGTTCGGCGGGCAGGCCGACCTCCTCGAGAGCCTCCGCGATCGCCTTGGCGAAGGTGGGGTCGGTCTCCCGGTAGCCGAGATTGTGGATACGGGTGCCGAGCGCGGTGTAGAGCGGACCCAACACGTCGGCGCCCTTGGCCTGCTCGGCGGCGATGGCGACCCGCACCGGCCCCCACGCCTTCTTCATCGCCTCCTGGTACTCCTCGGGCAGGTCCCGCCCCTCGTTGAGCACCGCCAGGCTCATCACGTGGAAGTTGACGTCGATGTCGCGCACTTTCTCGGCCTCGAGCACCCAGCGCGAGGTGATCCAGGCCCACGGGCACAGCGGGTCGAACCAGAAATCGGCGCGAGACTTCTCAGACATTTGCGTGGTCCTCTCGTATGCATACAGCTGTGACAGACGTCGTTGGGCACAACCCACGACACCCGTCCCGTCTTCCCCGGATGAGGCTAGTGTTATCGAGCGTGGCACTTCCTAATCTGACCCGCGACCAAGCCGCCGAGCGCGCCGCACTGGTGACCGTCGACAGCTACCGGATCGACCTTGATCTGACCGACGGTGCGGGCAAACCCGGTGAGAGCACCTTCCGGTCCGTCACGACAGTCGAATTCGACGCTCTCGCCGGCGCCGACACCTACATCGACCTGGCCGCGGCGACCGTCCGCAAAGCCACCCTCAACGGCGTCGATATCGACGTTTCCGGTTACGACGAGGCCACCGGCATCCCGCTGGCCGGCGTCGCGGGGCACAACGTGCTGACCGTCGACGCGGACTGCCGCTACTCCAACACCGGGGAGGGCTTGCACCGCTTCGTCGACCCCGTCGACAACGAGGTGTACCTGTACTCGCAGTTCGAAACCGCCGACGCCAAACGGATGTTCGCGTGTTTCGATCAGCCTGATCTGAAAGCGGCCTTCGACGTCACCGTGGTGGCCCCCGCGCACTGGGAGGTGGTCTCCAACGGTGCCACCGTCACCGTCGAGGACCTCGACTCGGGCGCCAAGCGACACACCTTCAAGGCCACGCCCCGGATGAGCACCTACCTGGTGGCGCTCATCGCCGGGCCCTACGCTCGCTGGGACGACCAGTACTCCGACGACCACGGAGACATCCCGCTGGGACTGTTCTGCCGCAAATCCCTGGCCGACTACATGGACGACGAGCGGCTGTTCACCGAGACCAAGCAGGGCTTCGGTTTCTATCACCGCAACTTCGGCGTCCCCTACGCCTTCGGCAAGTACGACCAGCTGTTCGTCCCCGAGTTCAACGCAGGCGCGATGGAGAACGCCGGCGCGGTCACGTTCCTTGAGGATTACGTGTTCCGCAGCAAGGTCACCCGCGCGTCCTACGAGCGCCGCGCCGAGACCGTGCTGCACGAGATGGCCCACATGTGGTTCGGCGACCTGGTCACCATGCAGTGGTGGGATGACCTGTGGCTCAACGAGTCCTTCGCGACGTTCGCGTCGGTGCTGTGCCAGGCCGAGGCCACCGAGTACACCCAGGCCTGGACCACGTTCGCCAACGTCGAGAAGTCCTGGGCCTACCGGCAGGACCAGCTGCCCTCGACCCACCCGGTGGCCGCCGACATCCCGGACCTGCACGCCGTTGAGGTCAACTTCGACGGCATCACCTACGCCAAGGGCGCCAGCGTGCTCAAGCAGCTGGTCGCCTACGTGGGGCTCGACGCATTCCTGGCGGGACTTCGGGACTACTTCCGCGACCACGCGTTCGGCAACGCGACGTTCGGTGATCTGTTGGGCGCGCTGGAGAAGTCGTCCGGACGCGACCTGTCGGGCTGGGGCAGGCAGTGGCTCAAGACCACCGGCCTGAACACGCTGCGCCCCGAGTTCGACGTCGCCGCCGACGGCACGTTCACCCGGTTCGCCATCGGGCAGGGCGGCGCCAAACCTGGCGAGGGCGAGACCCGTGTGCACCGGCTGGCGGTCGGCATCTACGACGAGGACAGCTCCGGCAAGCTGGTCCGGGTGCACCGCGAGGAGCTCGACGTCGACGGCGCGACCACCGAAGTGCCTGCACTGCAGGGTGTTTCGCGGGGCAAGCTGATCCTTGTCAACGACGACGACCTGACCTACTGCTCGCTGCGGCTCGACCCGGACTCGCTGCAGACGGTGCTGACGCGCATCGCCGACATCGCCGAGCCGCTCCCCCGCACCCTGGCCTGGTCGGCAGCGTGGGAGATGACCCGCGACGCCGAGCTGCGCGCCCGGGATTTCGTCGCGCTGGTGATCAGCGGGCTGCACGCCGAGACCGAAGTGGGTGTCGCGCAACGTCTGCTGCTGCAGGCGCAGACCGCGCTGGGTTCCTACGCGGACCCGGCGTGGGCGGCCGAGAACGGCTGGCCCGCGTTCGGCGACGCACTGCTGGACCTGGCCGGCGAGGCCGAGCCGGGATCCGACCATCAGCTCGCGTTCGTCAACGCGCTGTGCACCTCGGTGCTCTCGGCCAATCACGTCGCGGTGCTGTCGACGCTGCTCGACAACGAGCCCGCCGAGGTCAACCTGCCCGGGCTGGTGCTCGACACCGATCTGCGCTGGCGCGTGGTCACCGCGCTGGCCCGCGCCGGGGTGATCGACGCCGACGGCCCACAGACGCCGTTCATCGACGCTGAGGCCGCCAACGACCCCACCGCCGCCGGACGGCGCCAGGCCGCCGCGGCGTCGGCGGCACGGCCGCAGGCAGCGGTCAAGGACACGGCGTGGGAACAGGTCGTCGAGGACGACACGCTGGCCAACATCACCGCCCGGGCGATCATCGGCGGCTTTGTGCAGCCCGGCCAGGGTCAGCTGCTGGCACCGTTCCGGGACCGCTATTTCGGTGCGATCTCCGGGGTCTGGGAGAGGCGCTCCAGCGAGGTCGCCCAGACCGTGGTCGTCGGGCTGTACCCGTCCTGGGAGATCACTCAGGAGGCGCTGGACGCCGCCGATCGGTTCCTGTCCGACCCCGAGGTGCCGCCGGCGCTGCGCCGTCTGGTGCTGGAGGGCCGGGCCGGCGTCGAGCGCTCGCTGCGGGCCCGCGAGTTCGACGTCAGCTAACCCGGCATCCCCGTCTGGGGCGAGCGTGCGCGGCTGTGGCCGACACGCCGACGTCGTAGCCGACGTCGCGCACGTTCACACCCCATGCTCTTGGGGTGGCGGTGAACAACAGTCGGAGGGCGCGCGCGGCGCGCCGACGCAAGCGTCGGGTGGCGGCCGTCGTCAATGACCTGACCGACGCACAGTGGGTCTCGATCAAGGCCGCCTGGAACGGCTGCGCCTATTGCGGGCAGACCGCGGGGACGATGCAACGCGACTGCGTGATGGCGATCTCGCGCGGCGGCCGCTACACCATCGACAACGTGGTGCCGGCCTGCGCGGCGTGCAATGCCAGCAAGTGCAACGACGAGGTCACCGGCTGGCTGCGGCGGAAACGGCTCGACGAACGGCTGTTCCTGGAGCGCTACGTGCAGATCCGGGCCGAACTTCTGGCGCAGGAACGCCAAACCGCCGTCTCGGTAGCTCCGGAGGCCGGGCCGCTACCGTGACGGCGGTTGCGCGAAAGATCAGCGGGGCGAGACCCCGGCCGAAAGCACGCGGATGCCGCTGATGAGTCCGTCGATCAGGTTGCCCTCGCGGAACGACGCCGCTGCGGCGGAGACGCCGAGCGGGGCGGCCTCTTCGATGCCGCGGCCCTTGACGTCCGAGCCGTAGACGACCTCGATCGCCCGCTGGTCCGGCGACACCGCGAGCAGCACGGCGTTGTTCGGGGTGGGCACCTTCGCGAGGATCTCGCGGGCGGTGGCCGCGGGGTCGGCGCCGAGGCTGCCGATGTACACCGCGAAACGCGCCTTGGCCGCGCGCGACCCGTACTTGAGCGCGTTGTCGAGAACCACCAGGTCCTTGGTCGGGAACGGATACTGCACCGACAGGACACCGGGCTCGGTGACCGACGAGATCCGTCCGCTGGCCGTGATGGCCGACCCGTAGGGCAGTTCGGCGACGTCGAGTCCGCCGGCCTTGGTCATTTCACCACTTGCCACTTGCGCCACCTCCGATGGTCAGGTGCGAATCATGACCGCCATGGCCGTGGTCCGCCGGTTCTTCGGCCGCCCACAAGATGGGCTCGTGCGTCCACTTCCCGGACATGTCGAACGTCTCGGGGTGCGGGCCCTTCTTGGTGAAGATGAACAGCGACAGAAGCCCGGCCAACGCCAGCGGGACTACTACGAAGCTTGCATGCGCAAGAGCTGTTGAGTTCACGCGCAAACCGTATCCCACGGCCGGGTCAGGCCGCTCCCTCACCCAGGTATCTCACCCAGGCGGGGTCGAGTTCCTTGACGCTCGACAGCAGCCGCCAGTGCTGTCCCTTCGGTGGCAGCGGCGTGGTGTGCATCGCCCAGCCCAGCTCGCTGAGCAGACGGTCGGCCTTGCGGTGATTGCACGACGAGCACGCCGCCACACAGTTCTCCCAGGAATGCGCGCCGCCGCGGCTGCGCGGGACGACGTGGTCAACGGTGTCGGCCTTCGCGCCGCAGTACGCGCAGCGGAAGCGGTCCCGGTGCATGAGGGCCGCCCGGGTCATCGGGATGCGTGCCCGGTAGGGCACCCGCACGAAGGTGCGCAGCCGGATGACGGTCGGGACGACGATCGCCCGGGTCGCCGAGTGGATCACCGGGCCCACCGGGTCGTCGTGCACCACGTCGGCCTTGCCGCACATCAGCATGATCACCGCCCGGCGCAATGGCAGCGCCGTGAGCGGTTCGAAGGTCGAGTTCAGCAGCAGCACCCGCCGGCGGCCCCAGATCGACGCGTCGTGGGCGGCGGGAGGCGCTCCGTCGGCGGCAGGGGCCACGCTGTGCAGGGCGCGCGAGGCAGTGACCGATGTCGACCCGGATGAGCCCGCCGCGGTCCGGTGATGCCGGTGGCCGCGTCCGTTCTTACGCTGCGCCATACGTCCTCCGCCCGACAGTTCACCACGGATTTCTGCCACTCGCACGGCAATTCCATACGTGTTCGCTGGTCAGTCGGATGAACATCGTGTGACGGACGCGGCCGCCGCGCACACTTGGGCGATGACCGCCGGGGGGACACCGACTCGGGCCACCGAGTATCTGCGCTACGACGAGGAGATGGCCGCCTGGCCGCCGCCGAGGACGCGCTGATCGCCAGGATGATCGCCGACCTGCGCAGAAACCACGAAAATCAGTTTGCCAAGAGCAAGAGGCGGCGCGCGCTGTGGCGCGAGAGCTGGTGCTGTCGGTGCGGACCGTCGAGGGTCACGTCGACCGTGCCTGCTTCAAACTCGACGTCGCCGACCGCGATGAGCTGGCCAACGTCGTCAGAAAGAAGAGCTGACGCGGCCCGGTCCGGGCGATGGCCCACAATGGAGGGGATGGAAGCGCAGAACAAGCAGCAGTCGTTCTACGACGCGGTGGGCGGGCAGGACACGTTCCGCACCCTGGTGTCCCGGTTCTACGAGCTCGTGCGCGAGGACGAGATCCTGCGCCCGCTCTACCCGGAGGACGACCTCGACGGCGCCGAGGAGCGGCTGCGCATGTTCCTCGAGCAGTACTGGGGCGGGCCGCGGACGTACTCCGATCAGCGCGGGCACCCGCGGCTGCGGATGCGCCACGCGCCGTTCCGGATCGGCTATCTGGAGCGGGACGCGTGGCTGCGCTGCATGCACACCGCGGTGGCTGAGATCGACACCGAAACCCTCGACGACCGGCACCGGCGCGCGCTGCTCGACTACCTGGAGATGGCCGCCGAGTCGATGGTCAACTCACCGTTCTGAGGCCGCTGTGTCAGCGCAGCACCACCGCGGGGTCGCCACGGCGGCGGTAGACGCTGCCGAACCGGGCGTCCACGCGCAGCCAGGTCGCGGTGGTGCGCACCCGCACCACCTCGTCGGGGCGGACCGATTCCGGGGCGAACCGGTCGCCGGCCGGGGACTGCGGCAGGAAACCCATCGCCGTCAGCGCGAACACACACCGCATGGGCACTCCGACGCTGCCCTGCGCCGAAGAGACCGCGACCACCTCTTGGTCGAGCAGCGACGGCGGCGGGCCGTGGGCCCCGGAGTGCTCTTTGGCCAGGCTGCTTCCCCGCTGTGCGAGGTCCAGCACGACGCGGGCGGGCACGTCGTCGAGATGGACGAACCCGGCGGCGGGGGGCAGCACGCCGCGCCACGCCGAATCCATCGAGAAGCCGGGGTCGACGTACCCGTCGGCGGTGACGTCGCGCAGCGCGTTCACCAGTGCGTCGGCGCCGGCGCAAAGATCAGCCGGGGCGATCCGCCCGGTCACCACCCGGCTGGCGAGCACGTCGAATCCCGTTGCCGCCCAAGCGACAACCGACTCGTCGTCACGGCGGCGCAGTCGCACGATGCCGGCCTCGTCGAGCCGTAACACCCGCTCGGCGAACGTCGCCAGATCCTGTCGGGCAGCCCGTGACCCCGCTTCCAGCCACAATCCGCGCTCGGCGACGGTCATCGCTGCCAGCGCTGCAGATACTCGCGTTGCGCCTGCGAAAGCCGTTCCAGCCGTTGTTCTTCGATGTGCACCGCGGCGAGCTGGGTGTCGGCGATCACGGCGGGGCGCGAGTCGGGCGGCGCACCGACCGAGCGCACCTCGTAACCCACCGTGAAGTCCACCGCACGCACCCGCTTGGCGAACATCGTCACCTGCAGCGGTGAGTCGATCAGTCGCAGCTGCGCCTTGTAGGAGATGTTCACCTCGGCGATCAGCAGACCGATCGTCGTGATGTTCTCGCCGAAAGGCTCACGCAGGAAAGGGATCCTGGCCTCTTCGAGGATGGTGACCATCGTGGCGTGGTTGATGTGCTGGTACATGTCGATGTCCGACCAGCGCACATGCACCGGCGCCGTGAAGCCGTGTTGACCCGTCACCCGTTCGATCCCGTTCCACTCGTCCTCGTCATGCTTCGAATCTGGCGGGCCGCGACCGACAGCGTGGCCAGGTCGTGCTCACCGCTCTCGTACAGTTCGGTCAGCGTGCGCCGCGCCCGGCTGATCCGGGAGCTGTTGGTCATCTCCCATTCGGCGATCTTCTCCACGCCGTTCTCGTCGGGCTCCCCCACAGCCAGCACGTCGAAGCACAGCGCGCGCAGCGACCCGTAGATGTCGTCCCGAATCGCCAACCGCGCCAACGAATGCCACCGGTCGTTGCGCGACAGCCGGGACACCGCGGTGAGCAGCCCGTCGGTGCCGAGGTGATCCATCAGCGCGAAGTAGGTGTCGGCCACCTCGGCCGGATCACGGTCGATGATGTCGGCGACGTCGATCACGTCCAACAGGCTGAACTGGTAGAGCCCGGAGGCCACCATGTACGCGAGGTCCTCGGGCACGCCCTGGGCGCTGAACTCGCCGGCCTCCTTGGCGACGATCGCGCGGTCGTCGCCGCGCAGCCAGTCCGGCATGCACGGCGTCAACGCCGCCACCTTCTCGGCGAACCGGTTGATCTCGGCGCCGACGGCCAGCGGTTGCGGCCGGTAGTTCAACAGCCACCGGGTGGTCCGGTCGATGAGACGGCGCAGGTCCAACGTCATCCGATCGGTGACCGCCACCGGCACCCCGTTGGCGCCGGCTTCCCGAATCTGGCGCCACACCCGGCCCACCCCGAAGATCGCGTCGACGGCGACGAAGCTGCGGATCGCGTCCACCGGGGCGACCCCGACGTCTTCGGTGACCCGGTAGGCGTACGAGATGCCCGCGGTGTCGACGACGTCGTTGACCAGCATCGTGGTGACGATCTCCCGGCGCAGCTGATGGGCCCGGATGTCCGGGACGAACTGCTCCCGCAGAGTGGCCGGGAAGTAGGACGGCAGCCGGGAGGCGAACACCTCCTGGTCCGGCAGGTCCCCGTCGAGCAGGTCAGCCTTGAGCGCCAACTTCACGTGAGCCATCAGCGTCGCCAGTTCCGGTGAGGTCAAACCCATTCCGGCGTCGATACGCCGCCCGATCTCCTTGTCCGACGGCAACGCCTCCAGCTCACGGTTCAGCCCACGCTCGGCGACGAGGTCCTTGATCATCCGGGCGTGGACGTTGAGCAGGCTGGCCGCGTTGGCCCGGCTGGTCCCCATCAGGTCGTTCTGACTCACGTTGTCGACCAACACGAGCCGGCCTACCTCGTCGGTCATCGACAGCAGCAGATCGGTGCGGTCCTCGGCCGCGACCTTGCCCGCGGTCACCAGCGAGTCGATCAGGATCTTGATGTTGACCTCGTGGTCGGAGCAGTCCACCCCGGCGGAGTTGTCCAGCGCGTCGGTGTTGATGCGCCCGCCGCAGAGGTCGAACTCGGTGCGGCCCAACGGCGTCACCCCCAGGTTGCCGCCCTCACCGACCACCTTGGCGCGCACCTGATTACCGTTGACGCGGATCGCGTCGTTGGCCCGGTCGCCGACCTCGATGTCGGCCTCGCTCTCGGCCTTGATGTAGGTACCGATCCCGCCGTTCCACAGCAGGTCGGCGGGCGCCTTGAGGATCGCCTTCATCAGCGCCGGCGGCGTCAGCTCTGCGGTGTCGTCGTCGAGGCCGAGCGCGGCCCGCGCCTCGGGGCTGATCGTGATCGACTTCTGTTGCCTGCTGAAGACTCCCCCGCCCGCACTGATCAGCGACTTGTCGTAGTCGTCCCAGCTCGAGCGCGGCAGCTCGAACAGCCGCTTGCGTTCCTGCCAGGACGCGGCGGCCTCGGGGTCGGGGTCGATGAAGATGTGCCGGTGGTCGAACGCGGCGATCAGCCGAATGTGCTTGGACAGCAACATGCCGTTGCCGAACACGTCGCCGCTCATGTCGCCGACGCCGACCACGGTGAAGTCCTCGGACTGGGTGTCCACACCCATCTCGCGGAAATGCCGCTTGACCGACTCCCACGCGCCTCTGGCGGTGATCCCCATCGCCTTGTGGTCGTAGCCGACCGAGCCGCCCGAGGCGAATGCATCCCCCAGCCAGAACCCGTAGGACTTCGCGACGTCGTTGGCGATGTCGGAGAACGTCGCCGTGCCCTTGTCCGCGGCGACGACCAGGTAGGCGTCGTTGCCGTCACGCCGGACCACGCCGGTGGGTGCGACGACGTCGCCGCTGATCTTGTCGACGTTGTCGGTGATGTCGAGCAGTCCGGCGATGAACAGGCGGTAGCAGGCGACGCCCTCGTCGCGGGTGGCGTCGCGGTCGACGGCGGCGTCACCGGTGGGCGACGGCGGGTGTTTGACGACAAAGCCGCCCTTGGCCCCGACCGGCACGATCACCGCGTTCTTGACCGCCTGAGCCTTGACCAGCCCGAGGATCTCGGTGCGGAAGTCCTCCCGGCGGTCAGACCAGCGCAGCCCGCCCCTGGCGACATAGCCGAAACGCAGGTGCACGCCCTCCACGCGGGGTGAGTACACGAAGATCTCGAACTTCGGCCGGGGCAGCGGCAACTCGTCGATCAGTTCGGGATTGAGCTTGAACGACAACACATTGCGCGCACGCGCCGATTCGGTGTCGGTGACGAAGTAGTTGGTCCGCAACGTCGCCTGGATCATCGATGCGAACGCGCGCAGCACACGGTCGGTGTCGAGGCTGACCAGTGCGTCGATGTCGGCGGCGACCGCGGCGGCCGCGGCCTGCGCGTCGTGATTGGCGCTGCCTGCCTTCTGCTCGTCGGGCCGGAACAGCGCCTCGAAGAGCTCGACGAGCGAGCGCGCGGTGCCCGCGTTGTCGTTGAGCACCGATTCGACGTGGGACTGACTGTAGGAGAACCCGGCCTGCTTGAGGTACCGGGCATAGGCGCGCAGCACCGACACCTGCAGCCAGGTCAGCCCGGCCCGCAGCACCAGCTCGTTGAACCGGTCGATCTCGGCCTGACCGTGCCAGATGGCGGTGACGGCTTCGGCGAACCGGCGCGCGGAGTCCTCCCACTCCGGTCCGGGCGGCGCCTGCGGGACGCCGCGGTGCGGTGAGACCTTGAACTGGTAGATCCACACGGGCAGGCCGTCGGGGCGGGTCACCGTGAACGGCCGCTCTTCGAGCACCACCACGCCCATCGACTGCAGCATCGGCAGCAGCTGACTCAGCGACGCCGACCGCCCGCCGAGATACCAGTTCAGGTGCGACACCCCCGGCTCGGTGCTGTCGTCACCGTCGGTCAGCACCAACTTCACCGAATCATCTTGTAGCGCTTCGATGATCGCGATGTCGGCCAACGCGCGCGTCGGCTCGATCGCCTGCTTGTACACCTCGGGGAACGCCGACGCGTAATGCTCGGCGGTGGCCTGGTCGACCCCGCCGCCTGCGGCGACAGCGCCCAACAGGCGGTCGCCCCAGGTGCGTGCCGCCTCGGTCAGCAGGTCCTGGATGCGCGCCTGGTTGGACTCGGAGACGTCCACGTTCTGCCGATGCGAGCCCGCGGGCAGCCGCACGGTGAAATGCACCACGGCCCAAGGTGATTCACTGACCCGTGCCGCGTAGTCGATGCTGACCCCGCCGAGTTCGCGGACCAGGATGTCCTGCATCTGGAGGCGGACCGCGGTGGTGTAGCGGTCACGTGGCAGGTACACCAGGCACGACACGAAGTGCGCGAGCGGATCCACCCGCATGAACAGCAGGGTGCGCCGACGCGAACCCAGGTCGACCACCGCCATCGCCATGTCGAGCAGGCCCCTGGCGCTGAGCGCGAACAGTTCGGCGCGCGGGATGGTCTGGATGATGTCGAGCAGCAGTTGACCGGGGTGGCTGGGATCGCGGTGGGCCATCGCCAGCGCGTCGTTGACCCGCCGGGAGACCAGCGGGATCTCCAGCACGTTGGCGTTCATCGCCGCGACGGTGAACAGTCCGACGAAGCGGTGCTCGATCGCCGCGGTGTCGTCCGTGCCGGTCTCGCCGGGTTGTTCGCGGACGACCACGATCTGCGGATATGCGCCGTAGCGCAGGAAACTCGGGATCGTGGCCTGCGCCAGCGTGAGCAGTTCGTCCTTGTCGGTCAGCTGGGGCAGCACGTCCTGACGCAGCCGCAGCACGCCCAGCCGACTGGCGGGGTCGACGGTGGCCTCGCCGTCGCGGACCGTGCAGCGTTGATAGCCCAGCAGGATGAAGTGTCCGTCGGCCAGCCACCGCAGCAGCGCCGCCACGTCTTTGCGGTCCGGGCTCGGGAACCGCCGCCCGGAATCGCCGTCGAGTTCGGCGGCCAGAATCCGCAGTGCGGCGGCCATATCGGTGCTGTCCAGGGACACCTGCCGGGCGTCGGCCATTACCCGGGGCAGCAGTCTCTCGGCTTCGGCGAGTGCGCGGCGATCCACCGAGCCGGCCAGCTGCACGTGGACCCAGGTCTCGTCGACACCGTCGACGAACGTCGCCTCCGACGCCGGCACGATGTCGAGGAGCTCACCCCCGGCGCCGCGGCGCACCCGGAACACCGGGTTCATGATCGCGGTGTAGGCGACGCCGATGCGGTGCAGCAGCACCGTGATCGAGTCCATCAGCATGGTCGCGTTGTCGGTGACCACTTGCAACGCGGGCCCGAAACCGCCCTCGACGTCGGCGCCGTGCACCGCGACGAGGGTGGCACCGGGCGACCGCTGCGCGCCCAGCCGGTACTGCGCCGCGACCAGGGCGGGACCGTCGACCGTGTCCGCGCCCGGCCGGCGCAGTGGACCCGTGACGGCGCCCTCGGCGCCGGGCGCCCCGGCGTGCGGACCGCGGTAGGTCGCCAGGTAGGCGGGTAGCAGTCGGTCGATGACCTGCGTAGGCACCTGCTGATCGGCCGGGCCGTTTGCGGGCCCCGTGTTCAACGACATTCGCCGCTCCTGACTCGCACGCGGACCGGCCGCCGTTGGCCGCAACCCGAGCGCGGTCCGCGCCGGTTACCTGGTCCGCACGACGAGACTAGTCCCGCGTCAGCTTCCGGTGGGTGACCCGGTGCGGACGCGCTGCATCCGCGCCCAGGCGCTCGACCTTGTTCTCCTCGTAGCCACCGAAGTTGCCTTCGAACCAGAACCATTTGGCTTCGTTGTCGCTGTCGCCCTCCCACGCCAGGATGTGCGTGCAGGTGCGGTCGAGGAACCAGCGGTCGTGGCTGATCACCACGGCGCAGCCGGGGAAGTTCTGCAGCGCGTTCTCCAACGAGCTCAGGGTCTCCACGTCGAGGTCGTTGGTCGGCTCGTCGAGCAGGATCAGGTTGCCGCCCTGCTTGAGGGTCAGCGCGAGGTTGAGCCGGTTGCGCTCACCGCCGGAGAGCACGCCGGCCGGCTTCTGCTGATCCGGGCCCTTGAAGCCGAACGCCGACACGTACGCGCGCGACGGCACCTCGTTCTGACCGACCTCGATGTAGTCCAGCCCGTCGGAGACGACCTCCCAGACCGTCTTCTTCGGGTCGATGCCGGCACGGGTCTGGTCGACGTAGCTCAGCTTGACCGTCTCGCCGACCTTCACGGTGCCGCTGTCGGGCTCCTCGAGACCGACGATGGTCTTGAACAGCGTGGTCTTGCCGACGCCGTTGGGTCCGATGACGCCGACGATGCCGTTGCGCGGCAACGTGAACGACAGATCCTTGATCAGCAACCTGTCGTCGAATCCCTTGTCGAGGTGTTCGACCTCGACCACCACATTGCCCAGCCGGGGGCCGACCGGGATCTGGATCTCCTCGAAGTCGAGCTTGCGCGTCTTCTCGGCCTCGGCAGCCATCTCCTCGTAGCGCTGCAGGCGGGCCTTGTTCTTGGCCTGGCGCGCCTTGGCGCCCGACCGGACCCATTCGAGCTCGTCCTTGAGTCGCTTCTGCAGCTTCGCGTCCTTGCGGCCCGTGACGGCGATGCGTTCGGCCTTCTTCTCCAGATATGTGGAGTAGTTGCCCTCGTACGGGTAGGCGCGACCGCGGTCGAGCTCGAGGATCCACTCGGCGACGTTGTCGAGGAAGTACCGGTCGTGGGTGACGGCCAGGATCGCACCCTTGTAGTCGGCGAGATGCTGTTCGAGCCACAGCACACTCTCGGCGTCGAGGTGGTTGGTGGGCTCGTCGAGCAGCAGCAGATCGGGCTTGGACAGCAGGAGCTTGCACAGCGCCACGCGGCGCTTCTCACCGCCGGACAGGTGGGTCACCGGCTCGTCGGGCGGCGGGCAGCGCAGCGCGTCCATCGCCTGCTCGAGCTGGCTGTCGATGTCCCAGGCGTCGGCGGCGTCGAGCTCCTCCTGAAGCTTGCCCATCTCGTCCATCAGCTCGTCGGTGTAGTCGGTGGCCATCAGTTCGGCCACCTCGTTGTACCGGTTGAGCTTGGCCTTGATGGCCACGCCGTCCTCGACGTTCTCGCGGACCGTCTTGGTCTCGTCGAGCTGGGGCTCCTGCATCAGGATGCCGACGCTCGCGCCAGGCTGCAGGAACGCGTCGCCGTTGTTGGGCTGGTCCAAGCCGGCCATGATCCGCAAGACGCTCGACTTACCGGCCCCGTTGGGTCCGACGACGCCGATCTTCGCGCCCGGAAGGAAGTTCAGCGTGACGTCGTCAAGGATGACCTTGTCGCCGTGCGCCTTGCGGACCTTCCGCATCGTGTAGATGAATTCGGCCATTTGCCTTCGATGTGCCTTTCTCGATCCCGCCACTGGATGTGCGCGATCATCTGGGACTGCGCGATAGTCGGCCCCCATCCTAGGCGCGGCCGCATCGGAGGCGTTGGCCGCTAGGCGGTGAGCTTCAACGCCTCGGCGTCCGCCCCGGGCTCGTCCCCGCCGGGGACGTCCTCGCGGTCGCCCGCGCCGGGCTCCGGCACGGGGTCGGCGGCGGGCGCGGGCTGCTCGGGGTGTCTGCGGTTCTCGATGCGGACGATGCACCGCGCCAGATCGGGCCCGACCGAGGTCGCCCGGATCTCCAGGGAGGACCGACGGTTACCGTCGCGGTCTTCGTATTCGTTGGTGTACACGTATCCAACGACGATGACCGGGTCTCCCTTCCCGAGGCCGGCCCCGACGCCGGTGACCAGGCGACCCCAGCAGTTCACCGTCGCGTACAGCGAGTTGCCGGGCTCCCAGGAGCCGTCGGCGGTGCGACGTCGCGAGTTGCTGGCCACCCGGAACTTGAACAACTCCTGGTCGCCGACCCACCGGCGATCCGGGGCGGTGACGATGGTGCCGACGACGGTGATGGGTGTCTCGAACATGTTGGTGCCTCTCTGGCGATATCTGCTGCAGATCGGGCACCTGCCCGATCCGTGGATGACACCGCCATTGAGCGCTCGACCGCCGACACCGCGCCGCGGTCCGGCGGCGCACCGGTCGTCGGCTGTGGATGAATCACGAACTGGGGATGACGACACCCAGAGACGCCGATGCGGGCCGGCCACAACGTCGATGTGCTGCATCGGTGCGCCCAGGCCGGCCCGCTACCGTGACGCTAACACAACACCTGAATATCTGAACAGCTGAAAATATGACGGTCGTGGATCAGCCGCGCTCGCGTTCGCGCCGGGTGAACTCGGCCAGCATCGCGTTGTAGGCCGCGAGGTCGGCGTCGTCGTCCCGGTCGGCGGCGCGGTCGAGCCGCTTGGCGGTGCGCTCGTCGGAACGGCGCCACTGCACGAACAGCGCGATGAGCACGACGACCAGCGGCACCTCGCCCGCGGCCCAGGCGATCCCGCCGCCGAGTTTCTGATCACCCAGCAGGTCGGTGTGCCAGCTCAGGTTCAGCGAGCGGTAGAAGCTCTCGGCGATCACCGACTGCGTACTCATCAGGACCACGCCGAAGAACGCGTGCAAGGGCAGCGACGCGAACACCATCGCGAGCTTGGCCAGCGGCGGCAGCGGCCGCGGTGTCGGGTCGATGCCGATGACCACCCAGTAGAAGAGGTAGCCGCTGAGCAGGAAGTGCAGGTTCATCGCCAGGTGGGCGAAGTGACTGCCCGCCACCGCGTCGAAGATGCCGCCGAAGTACAGGCCGTAGAACCCGACGATGAACAACGCCGTCGCGACGAACGGGTTGGTCAGCACCTGGGAGAAGCGCGAGTGCAGGGCGGCCAGCAGCCACTCCCGCGGTCCGGGTGGGTCGTTGCGGCCGGAGGCGGGCAGCGCCCGCAGTGCCAGTGTGACGGGCGCCCCCAGCACCAGCAGGATCGGCGCGAGCATCGACAGCATCATGTGCGCGACCATGTGGATGCTGAACATCGCCGGCATGTAGCGCCCGATGCCCGAGGACGTGGCCAGCAGCAGCACCAGGCAGCCCAGCAGCCAGGCCGCGGTCCGGCCGGCCGGCCACGCATCGCCGCGCCGTCGCAATCGGATCACCCCGGCGATGTACACGAGGGCGAAGATGATGGCCGCGGTGCCGAACACCAGGTCGAACCGCCAGTCGAAGAGGATTCGGCTCAACGTCGGCGGGCCGGCGAGGTCGTAGCCGAGCTCGACCTCGGGGATCGACAGATTCAGGTTCAGCGGGGGCGGCGGCGGGGTGCGGCCCAGGGCGACCGCGACGCCGAACGTAAGCCCGAAGATGACCGCTTCGACGAGCGCGAACCGGACGAGCGGCCCGCGCGCATCGGGATCCTGCCGCAGCGCGGCCACTCCCCGGCGGCGCTGCTGCCATCCCAGGACGCCCAGGGCCGCCAGCGCCACCACCTTGGCCAGGATCAACCGCCCGTAGTCGGTGCTCACCAGGTCGGCGGGCCGGATGCGGACCAGGGCGTTGATCAGACCGCTGAGGGCCATCGCGACGAAGCACCACAACGCGACCGCGGAGAAGCGGCGCGCGGCCAGCGGGCCATGCTCGCCTCGCCGCAGCGCGTGTACGAGCAGGGCGAGCAGCCCGCCGGCCCAGATCGATCCGGCGACGAGGTGGATGAGCAGGCTGTTCGTCGCGACGTCGTGCGCCCCGCCGGACGACGAGTGCCCGGTCAGGCCCAGCGGCAGCAGCGTGAGCAGCGACCCGGCGAACAGCACCGGGGTCCAGGACCAGCGCAGCACCGGCACGCTGACGACGGTGACCAGCACGGCCAGCAGGGCCGTCCACCGCCATGCCCCGGCGATGTCGATGAGGTCGGCCACCGCCCAGACGTCGGCCGGACTCAACCGGGTGGTCAGGGGTTGGCCGCTGATGTCGGAGACCGTCAGCGGCACCATCAGCACCGCACACACGGCCCAGATTCCCGAGGCCACCGTGCCGGTGCGCAATGCGCGGTAGCCGTCCGCGTCCAGCACCCCGTTGCGTTGCGGCGGCACCATGAACGCCGCGAACAGGAACGAACCCGTCGCGGTCACCGCTGCGATCTCACCCGCGGCCTTGACGAACGGCAGGCCGAAGTTGGTCACCGGTCCGGGATCGGGCAACCCGGTGGCGGTCAGGGCGGCAGCCAGCGACAGCGCCGACAGCGCCGCGGCGGTGACACCGGCCAGCACCGCGACGCCGTAGAGCACCGTCCATACCGGCGCGCGGCGCACACCGACGGGTCCGGCGTGGGCGACAGACGTCATGCGTCCAGCGTATGACCTCTACGAACGCGATCTACGACACAGGGTCGTTGCGCAGCTCCCGACGGTTGCGCTCGCGGGCGAAGAACTGTCTGCGCGCGCACCGGTCGACGGTGTTCATGTCCTTGAGGATGCCGCGCAGTTCGGCACGGAACGCTTTGCGGCGGTCGGTCAGGTCTGCTGCCGCCTCGAGCAGATTCTGATCCGCGGCGACCTGGCAGGCCGTCGCGAACAGCAGCGCCGACACCGACTCGGTGCTCTGCAGCCGTCCCTGCGCGACGTACTGCTGACCGAGTCCGAGCGCTTTGGCGGTCAGATCCTTCTCCGAGATCTCCGCCGGGGCGTCGATCAGTGCGTCGGCAACGATCTGATACGCCTCGAAGAACGGGCGCAGCAGCGGCCCCGCGATCGCCGGGCGCTTCTCGCGCAGCAGCTCGTCGATCCGGTTCCCGCCCGCGTCGATGTCGCCCTCCCAATTCGCATGCCACGACATCTCGTCGGTGACGTGTTCGCGGTAGGCAGCCGAGTCGGCGAAGTAGAACTCGAACTTGAGCAGGTCGCGCAGCCGCATCACCTGGCGCCAGAAGGCGTCCAGCCGATCGGTTTCGGTGCGCGCGGCACAGGCCAGCGCCAACTCCACCAGCGAGGTCTCCAGGAACGCGTCGATCAGCGAGTTGCGGTAGAAAGCGGCCTCCAGCTCGTCGCCCGGGGCGATGTTCCAGACGGTGACCCGGCCGCTGTCGGTCCGGGTGATCGGGTGCCCGCCGGAGAGCGCGTCGAGCGCGGAACGCACCCCTTCGGGAGTGCGCAACCGCAACGCACTGTTGCTCATCGGCGTCTGCCTGCGCTCCAGATAGTCCAGAGAGTCCTGCAGCGTGTGGTGCAACTGGTCGAGCGTCAGCGCGATGCCGCGGGTACTGAGCAGCAGCGCCGAGACCAGCGCCGTCGCGTTCACCGGGGTGACCTGCAGGATGCGCCAGGCCACCTCGAATGCCATCTTCTGCATGGCCAGGCGTTTGGCCGGCTCGTCGGTCGCCATCGGCCCGTGCGGCTCGCCGAGGTACTCGCGCATGGACACGGCGTCGGGGAAGCGGACGTAGATCTTGCCGTAGTTGCGCTCACCCTGCGCCCGGATGTAGTTGACCAGCCACGACAATCCCTCGGCGGTCTTCTCGCCGCCGCGGGCGTAGGACGCGTACTCGGCGGTCTCATGTAGTTGGTCGAAGCTGATCGACACCGGCTGCAGCAGGATGTCGTCACTGCGACCGTCCAGGTAGGCGTCGGCGACATAGGCGAGCAGACCGAGCTTGGGCGGCAACATCTTTCCGGTGCGCGACCGGGTTCCCTCGATCGCCCAGGACAGATTGAACCGCTTCTCGACGATGTAGCCGACGAATTGGCGCAGCACGAACTTGTACAGCGGGTCGTCGAGCTTGCGGCGCAGGAAGATCACCCCGGAGCGGCGCATCAGCGGACCCATGAACCCGAACGACAGGTTGATGCCCGCGAAGGTGTGCACCGGCGGTAACCGGTTCTCCTGCATCGCGACCGGGACGATCACGCCGTCGAGATAGGAGCGGTGGGAGAACAACAGCACCGCCGGATGGGCTTCCAGCGACTGCCGCATCGCCTCGACCTCGCCGCGGTCGTAGTCGATGTTCGGGTCGAACCCCCGGCTGAAGATCGCGCGGCCCAGAGCCGGGATCAGGTCGACCGAGAAGCGACTCCAGCCGGTGCCGAGTTCGTCGAGCATCTCCCCCGCCTGCTCGACGGTGGCGCCCGGGATCTGAGCCAGCCCCTCGCGGAACCGCGCCGAGGCCAGCACCTCCGGCTTGATCAGCCGCGGCGATTTGTACTCGGGACCGAGGAGGCGCAACTCGACGCGTTCGACGGCCAGGATCGCCCGCCGGAGCACGAATCGGGCGAACTCCCTTGGGTTCTCGGCGACCGTGGTCTCGCTCCACCGCTGCCGGAGTTCCGAAACCTTGGCGGGTTCGCCTGCGACCACCCGGGCGCGCGACGGATCCCGTTTCAGGATCGCGTGCTGCAGCACCTTCGGCGGGCAATAGGTGTCCCGGCCGGACAGCACGGCGACCACTTTGGATCGGGTGGGCAACCCGGCCGGCACCCAGAACACCCGCACCGGGACCACCGAGCGGTCCGCGTCGGCCTCGAGCAACTCGACGAGCTGGGCCATCACCGCCGGCGGCGGATCGTCGTCGGCGGGCAGCTTGAGCACTTCGATTCGGGACTCGGGGTGGGCGCGCCGCTGGCTTTCCAGCCAGTCGCTGAGCAGTGCCTCCTCGGCCGGCGAGGACACCGAGGCCAGGACGAAGGTGTCGTCGACGGCGTTGTAGGACGCGAAGTCGTCGGCCCGAGCCTTCACTGCCGCCCCTCGGGATCCTGCGGCGCTGCCTTCTTGACTGTCTTGGCCGCCGCCTTCTTCGCGGGCGTCTTCTTGGCCGCCTTTTTCGCCGGCGCCTTCTTCGCCGCCGCCTTCTTCGCCGCCGCCTTCTTCGCCGCCGCCTTCTCCTTCTTCGGCGTCTTCTCCCCCGATTCGGTACGCGTGTAGAGATCCGGCACCGGCAGCTCGTCGTGCGGCCAGTCCTTGAGCGTGTCGAGGTACAGCTGGCGCACCTCCTCGATGCGCTCGGTCATGTTCTCCTGGGTCCAGTCATCGACCGGAATCGGCGGGTAGACCACCACGTCGACGGTGCCGGGGTTGAACGTGCTCGAATCGCGGGCGGCGATCACCTCGGCGTTGCGGAACACGATCGGCACGATCGGAATGCCCACCGACATCGCGATCCGGAACGGGCCCTTCTTGAAAGGACCCACCTCGTTGGTGTCGAGCCGGGTGCCCTCAGGCGCGATCAGGATCGAAAGACCCTTTCGGCCAAGCTCTTCGACCTTGCGTAGACCTTCCACCGCTTTCTTGGGGTCGTCGCGGTCGATGAACGCCGCGTCCAGGATCCTGCCGATCGTTCCGACGACGGGGTCGTTTTGGAGTTCCTTCTTGCCGACCGTGGTGAAGTTGTTGTTGACCAGACGCCCGGCGATCAGCGGATCGGCCTGGTTGCGGTGGTTGAAGATGAACACCGCCGGCCGCTGCGCGGTCAGGTTGTCCTTGCCCAGCACCTGCAGATTGATGCCGACCGTGTCGAGCAGGGTGCGGCTGAACATCGAGGTGAAGAAGTTCACGCCGGTGCGTTTGTTGCGGGTGAGCAGTCCGAGCCCGAGAGCCCCGGCCGCGATCGGCACCATCGACGCGATGCCCGCCGCGGTGCGCACCTGCGATACCGGACTGGAACCGCTGCGGCTGCTGAAGCGCAGGATCGGCCACCCGCGCTTGGCGGCGACGGCGGCCATCTTGCCTTCCGGGTTGGTCGGGCGCGGGTTGCCGACCAGGTACATCAGCGCGACATCCTCGTCACCGTCGGCATAGAAGTAGCTCCTGGACAGGTCGACGCCGTTGGCGGCGGCGAACTCCTGTACCGCCCTTGCCTTCCCGGGTCCCCAGATGATCGGGCGCTGCACCTCGCCGGTGATCAGCCCGTCGTCGTCGGTCTCGAACTTGTTGCTCAGCACGTTGTCGATGCCCAGGAACCGGGCTACCGGCTCCACCTGCACCGTCAGCGCCGACGACGACAGCACCACGGTGTGACCACGGGCCATGTGCGCGCGGACGATCTCGCGCATCTCCGGATAGATCCTGCCGACGATCTTCTGAACGAAAAGCCGTTCCGCGAGTTCGTCGATGTCGGCCACCGAGTTGCCGCGCATCATCCGCGCGCCCTTGCCGATCAGATCCTCGAACTCCGAACGGCCGAGCCGGTGGTTGAGCCCGGCCTGGACCATGCCGATGAACTCACCCATCGACATCTGCCTGCGGCGCAACCGATCCTGGGTCATCACCACACCGGTGAAGCCGGCCACGAGTGTGCCGTCGAGGTCGAAGAACGCGCCGATCTCGGGGCCCTCGGGGCTGGCCTGGACCTCGGCGACCGAGCCAGGAAGACGCAGTTGACGGTTGACCGGTGTCGCCGATGTCACTGGGAGCCACTTCCGTTCTGTCGGGTCGAATGGTGAACAGGCGCAGTCGGTGCGGTGAAGGTCACCGGCACCGCACGGCCTTCGCCGCCGAGGGCGAGCACCTCGTCGAACCCGGCGAGCAGGCAGCGCGCGAAGAGGTCCGGCTCGGTGATCGAGGCACGGTCGTAGCGGGCGGTGATGGTGCAGTAGCCCGATCGCGACACCAGTACCACCATCATCGCCACCCCGGGCAGCGGACCGATGCCGTACTGGCGCAACACTTTCGCGCCGGCGATAAAGGTGTCCCCGGCGTAGACGGGCACGTTGCTGGCCTGGACGTCGGAATTCACTATGGAACCGGCCATCGATTCGAGCAGCGCGTCGGGGAGCAGGCCGGCGATCGGGGCGATCGCTCCGACCAGGTCGATCGCCCGCTCTTCGCGCTTGCGGGTCATCTGCGAACGAACCTCCCTGATGCGGACCTCAGGGTCGGACAGGCCCAGCGGCGCCGCGAGGTTGACCCCGGCGAACCGGTTGCCCCCGGCGGGGTCGGCGTCCGAGCGCAGGTTCACCGGCACCGCCATCGGCAGCGTGTCGACGGGCACGCCTTTGGCCACGTGGTATCGCCGCAACGCCCCACACAACCCGGCCAGGTAGGCGTCGTTGATGGAGCCGCCCGCGGCCTTGGCGGCACGGTGCAGGTCACCGAGCTCGATGTCGATGGCCTCGGTGCGCGAGGACAGGCTGCGCCGCCGCAGGATCGGCGACGGGTCGGCGACCGGACCCATGACCCGGGCCCCGGACAGCGCGTAGTCGACCGCACCGCCGAGTCGCGCCAACGGATCACGCACCACGTGGCCGACCGCCTGGACGGCGCCGAACACCGCGTCGCGCACCCCGCCGGCGACCGTGCCGGGCAGACGGTTCAGACCAGCCCGCATCAGATCGTTCGGGGACAGATCCGACGGGATCGGCAGCGGCGGCGTCGGCCGTGGCGGCGGTTGCCGCTCGAAATCGTAGAGGTTGGCGAACATCTCGACGCCGCCGACCGCGTCGGTCACGGCGTGGCTGAGATGGACCATCAGCGCCGCCTGCCCGTTCTCCACACCCTCGATCAGAGTGGCCGTCCACAGGGGGCGGGAGATGTCCAGCGGGGACTGCGCGGCGATCTCGGCGAGGTCGATCAGCTGCCGCACCGTGCCCGGCTCGGGAAGACGCACCCGTCGCAGATGGAAGTCGAGGTTGAAGTCGGGGTCGATCACCCAGCGCGGGGCGGCGGTCGGCAGCGTCGGGGTGACGACCTTCTGGCGCAGCCGCAGCACCTTGCGGGAGGCATGCTCGAACCGCGTGTAGAACGTGTCCCAGTCCGGCGTGGTGTCGAGCAGCTCGACGGTCATGATGCCCGACCGGGTGCGGGGATTGGCTTCGCCGCGATGCAGGATCTGGTCGACCGCGCTGAGTTCCTCCGGGAGGCCGGCCGCGTCCACCTCCGGCTCGTTGCTCATGCGCACCACGCTAGTCGGCGCCCGTGCCGCACGAGGCGGCTTTAGTGTCGGTCGCCGGGCTGGTCACCGGCGATCCGCGAGATACACTGCTCGGCGTTGCCTCCGTAGCTCAGTTGGATAGAGCAAGAGCCTTCTAATCTCTAGGTCGCAGGTTCGATTCCTGCCGGGGGCGCAAACTCCTCGTCGAGGAACGCGAGCAGCACCTCGTTGAACTCCTCGGCGTGACTGACCGGGATCGCATGCGGTCCGCCGGCGATCACATGCAGCCGGCTGTCGGGCAGCGCCTCGTGCGTGCGCCGTCCCGACCCCTCGAACGGGACGGTCGCATCGCTGTCGCCGTGCACGACCAGGGCAGGCACGGTCACCTTGGGCAGATCCTCGCGGAAGTCGGTGCCACCGAATGCGGCCATGCAGGCCAGCGCCGCCGGCTTGCTCGCCGCACCGCACATCGCCAGCGCGTGTTGGCGCTGCTCCTCGCTGACCGCCAACCTGCCGTCGACGGAGAACACCTCGGTCATCATCTGCTCGTAGAACGAGTCCTGGTTGGTGGTCAGGGACGCGGCCATCTTCGCCGCCTGGGCGGCGGTGAGCGGCCCGTCGGGGTTGTCCTTGCGGTGCGACATGAACGGCGTCACCGAAGAGGCGAAGACCACGCTGCGAAGACGCGCCACCCCCTTGCGCGCGCAGTAACTGGCCACCTCTCCCCCGCCCATGCTGAAGCCGACGAGGGTGGCGTCGTGCAGGTCGAGTTCCTCCATCAGCGCCGACAGGTCGTCGGACAGACTCTCGTAGGTGTAACCGATCAGCGGCTTGTCGCTGCGGCCGAAACCGCGGCGGTCGTAGGTGATCACGCGGTATCCGGCGGCGCGCAGCGCCTCCACCTGGGGCGCGCACGAGTCCGCGTTCCAGGGCCAACCGTGGATGAGCACGACCGGTCGCCCGGTCCCGCCGGTGTCGTCGACGTGCAGCTCGGTGGTGCGAAGCGGGCCACGGTAGGCGGTGATCGCGGTCGTCACGACGTGTCCTCTCAGCTCAGGGTCGGAAGTCCTGTACCCCGCTGCACACAGGTCGCTACCGGCCTGTGGCCTCGATCACCGGCGCGAGTCCGTCGAGCACGCGCGCCAACCCGAACTCGTACGCGTGCTCGGCGCTGTAGGCGCCGGCGTGCGCCGCGCCTGCTGCCGCGCCGACGCGCGCGGCCAACGGGAACCGGTCGGCGTCGAACACCTTCGCCAACAGCGGCTCGGCGCGCTCCCACCACAGCTGGTCGTCCACGCCGCTGTCGGCGCCGGCGTCGCGGGTGTCGTTCTCGATGCGCGCCACCGACGTCACGAATCCCAGCAGGAAGGTCAGCGCCGCGTCCATCTGCACGTCGTGGAGACCGAGCCCGTCGAACGCCCCGAGTTCGTGTTCGTACTTCGCGATCATCCCCGGCCCCAACGGCGGCCGGGTGGTGGCCAGCTGGGCCGCCCACCGATGCCTCTCGAGGAGTTCACGGTTGGCCGCGGCAACCTTGGAAACCCTTTCCCGCCATGGCATTCCGCTGAGATCGGGCCGATCCATCCGGGCGTAGACGGTGTCGAGCATCAGGTCCAGGAGCTCGGCCTTGCCGGGCACGTAGGTGTAGGTGGCCATGGTGGCGATGCCCAACCTGGTCGCGACCGCGCGCATGGTGACCGCGCCGAGTCCGTCCGCATCGGCGATCTCGATCGCCGCGTCGACAACCGCGTCGACCGTCGTGCGCTGTCGCGGTCCGCGAGTGCTCCGGGGCTCGCCGGGAGCTCGCCACAGCAGTTCCAACGTGCGCACCGGATCCCCCGCGCTGGTCCGGTCCGGGGCCGCTCCGCGCTTGTCCATTCGGCTGATCGTAGCCCGGCGGCGACCACCCCGGTAATTCCCGTACGTTGTACTGTGTACGTTGTACTGAATTACGGAGAGGGGTTGCAGAATGACTGATCGCGGTGGTTACACGCCGTCACAGGCCGACGTCGACGAGGTGCTGGCGTGGTTCACCCGTTACGACGCGCTGGCGGTGGCCGGGGACGTCGAAGGCATGGCCGACCAGGCGATGTTCCCGCTCAACGAGGTCACCGACGGCCAGGCCGAGTCCTGCGACCGGGACCGGTTCGTCGCACAGATGACCCGCGAGGTCGGCGGCGCCGGGGACGACCTCACGATGGAGTCGGTCCGCACTCCGCATTTCATCAACGAGAACCTGGTCTTCGTGGTCACCGACGCGACCATCACCGCGGGCGGACACCGCCAGCAGGTCCGATACGGCGACCTGCTAGTGAAGACGACCGGCGGATGGAAGTTCCAGACGATGGTGCAGGGCGGCTGGGGCGGCTCCTAGCCGGCCCGGGTTACGCGGGCAGCGAACGCCACCTGCGGTGAAGTCCGCAGATGGCATTCTCTGCCACGTGACCGTGCACCGGACATCCCTGCGTCATACCGTCGACGACCGGCATTTCGACGCCGTGCTGGTCCGCGGCGACGACGCGCCCGTCGGTCCCACCGTGCTGGTCTTCCACGGGATGGAGGGCCGCAGCGACGTCCAGCTCGACATCGCGACCCGGCTCGCACTGTCGGGTTATCAGGCCGTCGCCGTGGATCTGTTCGGCGAGGATGTCAGCGCAGGCGGTCTCGCGGCCACCACGGCCGCCATGACCGGCTTTCTCGACGACCGGGTAGCACTGAGCCGGCGCCTGGACGCGGTGTTCGACACGCTCGTCGCCACCCCCGGGGTGGAAGCCGGTCGCGTCGCGGCGATCGGTTTCTGCTTCGGCGGGCTGTGCGTGCTCGATCTGGCCCGCGCCGGTCATCCTCTGGTCGCGGTCGCGAGCTTCCACGGCCTGCTGACCCCGCCGCCGCACCTCGGACAGCGGCAGGTAACGGCCAGGATCATCGTGTTCCACGGCTGGGACGATCCGTTCGCCACGCCCGAGGACGTCGTCGCGCTGGGTAGCGAGCTGTCCGGCCGCGGCATCGACTGGCAGCTGCACGCCTACGGCGACACCCTGCATGCCTTCATGGCGCCGTTCGCCGACGATCCGACGCGCGGCGTGCTTTACAGCGAATCCGCGGCACGCCGGGCGTGGGCGTCCCTGGAGGCCTTCCTTGCCGAGTGCTTCGCCGACGACTCCGCAGTGCACTGACCTGTACCTCTCGCAAGAACCGTCCCTCCGGGATACCGTGTCGCGGGGAGGGACACAGGTATGAGCAAATTTCGCAGCACGGTCGGCCGGACGGCTACCTGCGCCGCCGCGCTCGGTGTGGCGGTCACGGTCTGCGGGGTCGCGGCCACGCATCCGTCGTCGATCTCGGGTTCCCTGGTCGATCTGACCGCGTTGATCGTGGTCGGCAGCTCCACCCATCCCGACCCGACCGGCAACGAGGATTTCTTCGGCGGCATGTTCAACCAGTCCCCGTACAACCCGGGCGGCCAACCGGGCCCAGGCCTGGTCGGGGTCGATTTCCGCGGCGGTACGGCCGCAATCAACGAAGCGCTCCAAACCAATTCGGGTGCCGACAACGCCGTGCTCTCCTCCGGGTGGGGCGCCGCCAACGCCAGCCTGCTGCTGCAGCGACTCGACCGGGCCGCCGACCCCGCGCTGCCCAGCACGCTGTTCGTGCTGGACAACAACGTCTCCCGGCCCGACGGCGGATTCGGCACGCGCTACCCGCTGTTCGCGCTGATCGGCGTCAATCCGTTCCCGTCACGCACCGACACCCTCGCCAAGGCGGTGGTGGACATCGCCTACCAGTACAACTACAACTCAAACGCGCCCGCGGACCTGTTCAACCTCGTCGCGCACGTGAACTCACTGGTGGCCTACCTCTACGACTACCGGGACCAGCCCCAGATCGACCTGCCCGTCGACGTCGACGGCAGGCCGACGGTGTCCTGCGGGACGGCCAACACGTGCGCGGTGCTCGCCTCCGGCGACGCCGTGCCGTGCGAGGACGCCCGCTGCGCCACCCCCGACGGCGATCGGGCGCTCGCCTACGTGACCACCCGCGGCAACACCACCTACGTCACCTACACCACCGACGAACTCCCACTCGCACGGCTGATCCGCGACGTGCTGGGCGACGCGGTCGCCGACGCGGTGGCGCCGCTGCTCAAGGTGATCGTCGACTCCGCCTATTACGGCGGCAACCCGATCCCGTCGGATCCGAGCCGCTATCGGCCC
>NZ_BCRS01000009.1 GCF_001552715.1 Mycolicibacterium vaccae NBRC 14118 = CIP 105934
TGTTCCAGCGCCGCCGCCACCTCGTAGCGCGGCGCGGCCAGCCGCTCGGCGGTGGCGCGCAGCACCCGGGCCCGCGGGTCCTCGGCCCGGTACACCCGGTGCCCGAAGCCCATCAGCTTCTCGTCGTGGTCCAGGATGCCCTTGACCACTGCGCGCGCGTCGCCGGTCCGCTCGGCCTCCTCGATCATGGGGATCACCCGCGCGGGCGCCCCGCCGTGCAGCGGGCCACTCATCGCCCCGATCGCACCCGAGAGCGCGGCGGCGACATCGGCCCCGGTCGACGCGATGACCCGGGCGGTGAACGTCGACGCATTCATCCCGTGCTCGGCGGCACTGACCCAGTACGCGTCGATCGCCTCGACGTGCCGCGGATCCGGGTCGCCCTTCCACCGCGTCATGAAACGTTCTGTGACGGTGTGGCATTCGTCCACCGCGCGCTGCGGGATGGCGGGCCGGTAGATGCCGCGCGCAGACTGGGCGACGTAGGACAGCGCCATCACCGACGCGCGGGCCAGCTGGTCGCGCGCGGTGTCGTCGTCGATGTCCAGCAGCGGTGGGTAGCCCCAGATCGGCGCGAGCATCGCCAGGCCGGCCTGCACGTCGACGCGGACGTCGCCGCTGTGGATGGGCAGCGGGAACGGTTCGGCGGGCGGCAGCCCCGAGCCGAAGCGGCCGTCGACCAGCAGCCCCCAGACGTCACCGAAGGTGACCCGCTGGGCCACCAGGTCCTCGATGTCGACGCCGCGGTAGCGCAGTGCGCCGCCGTCCTTGTCCGGTTCGGCGATCTCGGTCTCGAACGCCACCACGCCCGCCAGTCCGGGGGCGAAATCCTTCGGCACCGTGGTCATGGGCCGATTGTTGCACCCGCGTGCGGCGTAGCGTCTGGCATGTGGGCACTTCTGACTACCTGGCGCAGATGCGGGTCGAATACGGGTCGGTGGAGAAGGACGGCAGCGGGGATCTCGACGCCGACTGGCTCGACGGCGGCTGGGTGGCGCTGCTGCACCGGTGGCTGGCCGACGCCGAACAGGCCGGTGTCGCAGAGCCCAACGCGATGGTGGTCGCCACCGTCGACGCGCGGGGCCGGCCCGTCACCCGCAGCGTGCTGTGCAAGAGCGTCGAGGAGAGCGGAGTCTCGTTCTACACCAACTACGACTCGGAGAAGGGCGAGCAACTGGCCGCCGTGCCGTACGCGTCGGCCACCTTCCCGTGGTACCTGGTCGGCCGGCAGGTCCACGTCCGGGGCGCCGTCACCAAAGTCTCTGCCCAGCAGACCGCCGACTACTGGCGTAAGCGTCCGCGCGGCTCGCAGCTGGGGGCATGGGCGTCCCAGCAGAGCCGGCCCGTGGAGTCCCGCGCCGCGCTGATGCGGCAACTCGTCGAGGTGACCGAACGATTCGCCGACCTGGACGAGGTCCCGGTGCCCCCGCACTGGGGCGGCTACCTGATCGCCCCCGAGGTGGTGGAGTTCTGGCAGGGGCGGGAGAACCGGGTGCACAACAGGATCCGCGTCCGGGACGGGCGAATCGAACGTCTCCAGCCGTGACCTGGCCGAATCGGCGGTCTCGCCACTCGTCGCAACGCGCCGTTCCGCCCTGTGGGCATGCCTTACCGGGATAGCATCCGGGTCGTGGGTGATTCGTGGGGGGAACCGGCGCTCGGCTTGCGGGAACGCAAGAAGCGCCGGACCCGCGCGACACTGATCAACGCCGCGCTGGGGCTGTGCGACCGTCAGGGATTCGACCGCACCACGGTCGACCAGATCGCCGCCATCGCCGAGGTGTCCCCGAGAACGTTCAGCCGCTACTTCGCCACCAAGGACGCGATCGTGCTCGCCCTCGTCGACGAGGTGCATGCCCGCACCGCTGCCGAGTTGGCTGCCCAGCCCCGATACCTGACCCATCTGGAGGCGCTGCGGCGCGCCTATGTGGCGATGGCCGAGGCGACCAAGCGGGCCCCGGAACACGGGCTGTCGGCCGAGCGGTTGCTGCAGATCCTGCGGATCACGGGGTCCTCGCCGACGTTGCGGCAGGCCGCCGTCGAGTATCGCGCCAGCGCGGTCGACCAGGAGGTCGCGGCGCGGATGGGCACCACCGTCGACGACCGTCGGGTGAAAATACTCGCCGCGGTATGGGGCGCGTTGTTGCTGACGGCGCTGCAGGATCTGAACGTTCAGGCCGGACCAGGCGCGCTGGTCACCGTCGACGACGTCATCGCGGCGTTCCAGTCGACCTATTCGGAGTTCGTCGGGGAAATCGCTGGTCTCGGGCAGCCGGTCTGACCCTGTGACGGCCCCCCGCGGGCGTGCATCCTGGAATGGGACTACCTTCTGTAGGCAGACTCCGCGACTTGCGACCGACCCGACAGACTTGAAGGGAATCCAGTGGCCGATAACGCCGACGCCGGGCAGGAGCACGCCACCCTGGTCTACCCAGGAGGCGAGCTCGAACTCGACATCGTCAAAGCTTCCGAAGGCGCAGACGGCATTGCGCTGGGTTCGCTGCTGGCCACGACCGGCTACACGACCTATGACGGCGGCTTCGTCAACACGGCATCGACCAAGAGCGCCATCACCTACATCGACGGTGATGCCGGCATCCTGCGGTACCGCGGATACCCGATCGAGCAGCTCGCGGAGAAGTCGACGTTCATCGAGGTCAGCTACCTGCTGATTTACGGCGAACTGCCGACCGCCGAGCAGCTGGAGAAGTTCACCACGCAGATCCAGCGGCACACGTTGCTGCACGAGGACCTCAAGCGGTTCTTCGACGGCTTCCCGCGCAACGCGCACCCGATGCCGGTGCTCTCCAGCGCGGTCAACGCGCTGAGCGCCTACTACCAGGATTCGCTCGACCCGTTCGACCCGCACCAGGTCGAGCTGTCGACGATCCGGTTGCTGGCCAAGCTGCCGACGATCGCGGCGTATGCGTACAAGAAGTCCGAGGGGCAGCCGTTCCTGTACCCGGACAACTCGCTGACGCTGGTGGAGAACTTCCTGCGGATGACGTTCGGCTTCCCGGCCGAGCCCTACGAGGTCGACCCCGAGATCGTGCGGGCCCTGGACATGCTGTTCATCCTGCATGCCGATCATGAGCAGAACTGCTCGACCTCCACGGTGCGCCTGGTCGGGTCGTCGCAGGCCAACCTGTTCACGTCGATCTCCGGCGGGATCAACGCGCTGTGGGGGCCGCTGCACGGCGGCGCCAACCAGGCCGTGCTGGAGATGCTGTCGAAGATCCGCGACGGCGACGACGATGTCGCGACCTTCGTCAAGAAGGTGAAGAACCGCGAGGACAACGTCAAGCTGATGGGCTTCGGCCACCGGGTGTACAAGAACTACGACCCGCGGGCGCGCATCGTCAAGGAGCAGGCCGACAAGATCCTCGGCAAGATCGGCGTGCAGGATCCGCTGCTCGACATCGCCAAGGAGCTCGAGGAGATCGCGCTGACCGACGACTTCTTCGTCGAGCGCAAGCTCTACCCGAACGTGGACTACTACACCGGCGTGATCTATCGGGCCATGGGCTTCCCGACCCGCATGTTCACGGTGCTGTTCGCGCTCGGCCGGCTCCCCGGCTGGATCGCACACTGGCGGGAGATGCACGGCGAGCCGAACAAGATCGGCCGGCCGCGGCAGATCTACACCGGCTACACCGAGCGCGACTACAACAACATCGACGCCCGCTAACTCACCCTCACCCTCGCCTCGGCGAGCGTGCGTGTCTGCGGCCGACACGCCGCGGCCTGGGCTAACTCGGCGCACGCTCGCGGCGGCGTACGCGCACGCTCGTCAACGACGAACGTCACAGCGCCGTCACTTGCCCCGTCGACAGTTGTAGTTTCACAATCGTTGGGTGAGTACCCCGGTCGGCGCGATGACGCCCAGGCGCAAGGCCATCATCCTGGTGTCCTGCTGCCTGAGCCTGCTCATCGTGTCGATGGACGCCACCATCGTCAACGTCGCGATCCCGTCGATCCGCCAGGATCTGTCCGCGACGCCGGCGCAGATGCAGTGGGTCGTGGACATCTACACGCTGGTGCTGGCCTCGCTGCTGATGCTGGCCGGGGCGACGGGGGACAGGTTCGGTCGCCGACGCGTGTTCCAGACCGGGCTCGCCCTGTTCGCGCTCGGATCGCTGGCGTGCAGCCTGGCGCCCACCATCGACGCCCTGATCGGCGCCCGCTTCCTGCAGGGCATCGGCGGGTCGATGCTCAATCCTGTTGCGCTGTCCATCATCTCGCAGATCTTCAGCGCGCCGGTGGAGCGCGCACGGGCGCTGGGGATCTGGGGCGGTATCACCGGCATATCGATGGCTGCCGGGCCGATCGTCGGCGGCCTGCTCATCGAGACCGTCGGCTGGCGCTGGGTGTTCTGGATCAACCTGCCCATCTGCGCGGCGGCGATCCTGCTCACCGCGCTGTTCGTTCCGGAGTCGAAGTCGGCCACGATGCGCAACGTCGACCCGATCGGCCAGGCCCTGGCGATCCTGTTCCTGTTCGGCACGGTGTTCGCCCTCATCGAGGGGCCCGTGCTGGGCTGGAGCAGCCCACGCGTGATCGCGATCGCCGCCGTCGCCGCGGTCGCCCTGGTGGTGTTCCTGCGGTTCGAATCGCGCCGTCACGACCCGTTCCTGGATCTGCGGTTCTTCCGCAGCATCCCGTTCGCCGCCGCCACCGTCAACGCGGTCAGTGCCTTCGCCGCATGGGGGGCGTTCCTGTTCATGATGTCGCTGTACCTGCAGGGCGAGCGGGGGTTCTCGGCCATGCACACCGGCCTGATCTACCTGCCGATCGCACTGGGTGCGCTGCTGTTCTCGCCGTTGTCGGGCCGGCTGGTCGGCCGCTACGGGGCGCGGCCCTCGCTCGTGGTGGCGGGGGTGTTGATCACCGCGGCGGCGACGATGTTGACGTTCCTGACCGCGACGACGCCAGTGTGGTGGCTGCTGGCGATCTTCACGGTGTTCGGCATCGGCTTCTCGATGGTCAACGCGCCGATCACCAACGCGGCGGTCAGCGGGATGCCGCTCGACCGGGCCGGGGCGGCGTCGGCGGTGACGTCGACGAGCCGTCAGGTCGGGGTGAGTGTCGGTGTGGCGCTGTGTGGTTCGCTGGCCGGATCGGCGATGGCGGCCGGCGGCGCCGATTTCACCACGGCTGCCCGTCCGCTGTGGTTCGTCTGTGTCGCGCTGGGTCTGGTGATTCTGGGGGTCGGTCTGTTCGCGACGTCGCAGCGGGCGCTGCGCTCGGCGGAGCGGCTGGCGCCACTGGTGTCCGGCGCGGCGGATCCGGTGACCGGTGCCCATGTCCGGTAACCCGGCCGCAGACGACGTCTGGCGCGACCTCGCGTCGCTGGTGCTCGATCACCGCGACCGGTGGCGACGCGCGGTGGTCGAGGCGACGGGCCTGCCGTTCAGCCGGATCCGCATCCTCAAGCGGCTGAGCAGAACCCCGATGACGGTCAAGCAGCTCGCCGCCGCCGCCACGGTCGACGCGCCGGCGGCCACGGTGGCGGTCAACGATCTGGAGGAGCGTGGTCTGGTGGTGCGCCGCACCGACCCGTCGAACCGGCGCTGCAAGCTGGTGTCGCTGACCGACGCCGGCCGCGACACGGTGCGGGCGATCGACGCCGTGCACGACCCGGCGCCCGACGTCCTCGCCGCGCTGGACCCGGCCGATCTCGCGTCGCTGCGCGCGATCCTGAACAAGCTGGGCTAGTTGTTCAGCGCGGCCATCGCCGCGTTGTGTCCGCCGATCCCCGAAACGCCGCCGCCGCGGCGAGAACCCGATCCGCACAACAGTATTCGTTCGTGGGTGGTGGCAACTCCCCAACGCTGAGCCGGTGTGCGGAGTTCCTCGTCGTCCTCGGCGAACGGCCACGACAGCGCGCCGTGGAAGATGTTGCCGCGGGTCATGCCCAGGGTGTGGTCCAGGTCGGCGGTGGTCTTCGTCTCGATGCACAGCCTGCCCTCGCCGTCCTGCATCAGGACGTCCTGGATCGGCTCGGCAAGAACGGAATTCAGTGAATTCAACGCCGCGGAGGTCAGGGTGTCGCGCAGGCGCTGCGGCGGTGCCGATGCGGTCAGGTCGTGCGGGGTGTGCAGGCCGAACACCGTCAGCGTCTGGGCGCCCGCCGACCGCAGTGATTCGGACAGGATCGTCGGATCGGCCAGTGTATGGCAGTAGATCTCGCACGGCAGAGGGTCGGGCACCGAGCCGGCGGCCGCCTGCCGGTACGCGGCGTCGAGTTGCCCGTAGGTCTCGTTGATGTGGAACGTGCCGCCGAAGGCCTGTTCTGGGGTGACCTTCTGGTCCCGCAGACGCGGCAACCGGGTCAGCATCAGATTCACCTTGACCTGTGCACCGGGAGCGACCTCGGGTTCGTCCTCGCCGAGCAGGCGGGCGAGCACCGCAGGTGTGACGTTGGCCAGCACATGCCCGCCGGCGACCACATGCTCGGCGTCGCCGTGGCGGTAGCGCACCTCCCCGTCCGGGGTGATCGCGTAAACCTCTGCACCGGTGATGATCTCGGCGCCGAATCCGCTGGCGGCCGCGGCCAGTGCGCCGGACACCGCCCCCATCCCGCCGATCGGCACGTCCCAGTCTCCGGTGCCGCCCCCGAGTAGGTGGTAGAGGAAACAGCGGTTCTGCGCCAGGGACGGTTCGTCGAGTCGGGCGAACGTCCCGATCAACGCGTCGGTGGCCATCACGCCGCGGACCAGATCGTCGTGCACGGCCGAGGTGATGGCTTCGCCCACGGGGGCTTCGATCATCTGCCGCCAGCCGGTGCGCGCGTCGGCTCCGGCGGCGCCGGAAACCGCGGCGAACATTTGCGAGCGGGTGCGCAGCGGCTCGGTCAGCGTCGGCCACATCGTCGAGGTGACGGCCCGGCAGCGCCGGTAGAAATCGTCGAAGCCGGCTTCGTCGGTGGCCGCCCCGATCGCGGCGAACGTCGACTCGGGGCCGATCAGCAGGCCCGTGCCGCCGCCGTCGGACGGGTTGGGCGTGTAGGACGAGTAGCGGCGCCGGGCCAGCCGCACCCGCGCACCGAGGTCGTCGACGATGCGGCGCGGCAGCAGGCTGACCAGGTAGGAGTAGCGGGACAACCGGGCGTCCACCCCGACGAACGGGTGCTGCGACACCGCCGCCCCGCCGACATGGCCGAGACGCTCCAGGACCCGCACGCTGCGCCCGGCCTGCGCCAGGTAGGCCGCAGCGACGAGCCCATTGTGCCCGCCGCCGACGACGACGGCGTCAACGCGCGTCACGACGATGCCTCCTCAGTTGAGGTAGCCCTCGACCTCGCCTTCGGGCCGGACCTGCGCGTCCTGCGGGTCACCTCCGCTGGCGCGCAGAGCCCGGCGTTGCCGCAGCAGATCCCAGCACTGGTCGAGCTGCACCTCGATCGACTGAAGGCGCTTGTGCTCCTCGGACTCGTCGATCTCGCGGTGCTGCATCTTGTCGCGCAGGGTCTTCTCCTCGGAGATCAACTCGTTGACCCGGGCGAGGATGTCTCGGTCAGATGCCACCCCGTCAGTCTGCCCCACCCGGTCCTGTCTGCCCAGTGCTTTGACGGCTGATCGCTCTTGGGCGTCAGACATCCTCCAGTCTGATGCCCTTGGTCTCGTTCATGAAGATGCACGCCACGCCGGTGAGCGCCGACAGGACCATGATGTACACGCCGAATACCCAGCCGAGGTCCCAGCTCAGCAGCAACTGATTCAAATACGGTGCGGTACCACCGAAAACCGCGACCGAGAACGAGTAGGCGAACCCGATGGACTGCGTGCGGAGGTGGGTGGGAAAGCTCTCGGAAAGCGTCGAGGACAGGATGCATGCCGGGATCGCGACCACCAGCAGCGCCACCGTCGTCGCAACCAGCAACGTCCAGCCTTCCGAGGAGATGAGCATCGTCAACGGGATCTGCAGGACGAACATCAGGACGGCGAACGCGGCCAGCATGGGCCGGCGACCGATCGAATCGGACAGCCGGCCCAGGAACGGCAGCGACAGCAACGCGACCGCCTGCGCGATCACCAGCATCCAGTAGGCGGTGTCGGGATCCATGTCCTGCTGCGTGATCGCGTACGTCGATACGTAGGACGTCCAGGTGTAATGCGCGGCAGTGATTCCCGAGGTCATGGCGATCATCAGCAGGATGGCCCGTACCACCGTCCTGCGCGGCACCGAAGGTGGCTCAGCGGTCTGCTGGTCGGCGTCGAAGACGTCACTCTCGTCCATGCTGCGGCGTAGGTACAGCGCGACCAGCGCGAGCACGGTGCCCAGCAGGAACGGGATACGCCAACCCCATTGGCCGACAGCGGGTTCGGTGAGAGTGGTGGTGATGACCCCGCCGACGGTGTACGCCAGGATCGAACCGCCGAAAATGGCGATGAAGGCGACGCTGCCCCACATGCCGCGACGATTGGGCGGGGCGATCTCGCCCACGTAGGAGTACGCGGTCGCCGACTCGCCGCCGTGGGCGAAGCCCTGCATCATCCGTGCGAGCAACAGCAGGGCCGAGGCCCATGTGCCGATCGCCGCGTAGGTGGGCATGATGCCGATCAGCAGGCTGCCGGCGGCCATCATGAGCATGGTGGTGACGAGCACGAACTTGCGGCCGCGCTTGTCGGCTATCCGGCCGAACACGATGCCGCCCAGTGGGCGCATCAGGAAACCGACGGCGAACACCGCGAGCGTCGACAGCAGAGCTGACACCGGATTGTCCTGGCTGAACATCGCGGCGGCGATGAACGGCGCGAAGACCGCGTAAGCGCTCCACTCGTACCACTCCAGGACGTTTCCCACGGAACTGGCAACGAGGGACTTCTTGCGCGACGACATGGTCGGCGCAGCCTTTGTCTCGCCGGTGATCCTGGTGGTCATCGTGGGTCACTTTCTCGCGAGATGCAGTGGCATCGCGGGGTCATTGCCGGAGTTCGGCTCGTTTGATCTTTCCGGTCGGTGTCTTGGGGAGTTCGGCGATGACATGCACGGTGCGCGGCCGTTTGTAGGCGGCGAGCCGTTCACGGGTGAAGTCGATGAGCTCGTCTTCGGTTGCGCTCGCGCCTGGTTGCAACGCGACGTAGGCGACCACCGCCTCGCCCTGGTAGTCGTCGGGATGGCTGACAACGGCGACTTCGAACACCGCGGGATGCTCGTAGAGGGCGTCCTCGACCTCGCGCGGCCATACCTTGTAGCCGGACACGTTGATCTGGTCTTTCAGCCGATCCACGATGTACACCCAGCCCTGCTCGTCGATGAGTGCGACGTCACCGGTGCGGAGCCGGCCATCGGGCATCGTCGACATGGATGCGTCGGGGTTTCGCCAGTAGCCGGAAACAACCTGCGGCCCAGAGACTTCGAGCTCACCGGCGACCCCGGGAGGTGTCGGATTCCCAGCCGGATCGAGGGTGCGCAGGAGCACCCGGGGTAGGGCGAGCCCGACCGACAGTGACCCGCTCGTCGCGTCCACCGGAGCCTCGGCGCCCGGGGGGACGGCGATGACGCCGGCGGTCGTCTCGGTCATGCCGTAGGCGTTGTGGATGTAATGGCCGAAGCGGGCCGCGAACGCTTTGACGGTGGCCGGGGGGATGGGCGCGCCGCCGGAGTACAACGTCTTCACCGATTCGAAGTGCTCGGCGCTCGCCAACGGGAGCGCCGAGATCGCGTTGAACACCGTGATGGAGCCGATGGTGTAGGTCACCCGGTGCTCGACGAAGGCGTCGAGGGTCACTGCGGCGTCGAACCTGTTCGCGAACACCAACAGACAGTCGCGGACCAGAGCCACCGCGGCGTTGAGCATGGCACCGGTGATGTGGAACAGCGGAGCGACGGCGAACACCACGTCGCCGTCGGTGAGGCCGGCGCGATCGCCGAAATCGAGTGCCGTGGCGAGCACATTCGCATGGGAGTTCATTGCGCCCTTGGGTGGACCGGTCGTGCCCGAGGTGTAGGCGAGCAGCGCCAGATCGGCACCGGCGGGCGGGGCCGCGGCAGGCCTGCGGCCACGGTTGCGTCGGATGAGGTCCAACAGATCGTCGGCGGCCGTCGTAGGCCGCGCCGTGGACCGGACCACCCGCGGGTCGTTCCGCGACTGGAAATCGAGGCCACTGGTGCTGATCGTGAACCGGACACGGCTGCCGCGCAGGGTTTCCGTGGTGGCCGCAACGTCGTGTTCGTCGCAGACGATTCCCACCGGTTGCGCGTCGTCGACGATGGCGCGCAGTTCGCGCCCGCGGTACATCGGGTTGAGGAGCAGCGCGGCCGCACCGATCTTCCAGAGCGCCAGGAACGTGATCGCATACTGGGGGATGTTCTGCAGATAGATCCCGACGCGGTCGCCGGGGGAGACGCCCATGTCGGACAACGCGGCCGCAAGCGCGTCGGAGGCGTCGTCGACCTCGCGAGCGGTGAGGACCGTGTCGAAGTATCCGATGGCGGGATGGTCGGGGTGGCGATCCACGCGGGTGCGCCACGCATCGACGATGCTCTGGACGGGGGACGTGCCGGACGCTGAGGACATCTCCACCCCCTCGTCCACTACCGGGTCCGCCGCGCCGACATGTGCCTAGGAACCGATGTCTGCAGGAGCCGGCACCGGCGTGTCCAGGTCTTGTAGCCCCGATACGTCCGGCTTGCCGTCGCCGATGTCTTCGAATATCCCCACCATCCGCGGCGCATACCCTCAGCGCTCGCGGGTAAACGGATCGCTCGTCTGCGCGCCCGCCCGTACCGCGACCGGTCGTCACAGCCAGGCAGTACTGTGGCGTCGTGGCTTCCAAACCCGAGATCGAGT
This sequence comes from Mycolicibacterium vaccae NBRC 14118 = CIP 105934, assembly GCF_001552715.1. Lineage (GTDB taxonomy): Bacteria > Actinomycetota > Actinomycetes > Mycobacteriales > Mycobacteriaceae > Mycobacterium > Mycobacterium vaccae. The sequence goes on from NZ_BCRS01000009.1 coordinate 10,796, forward strand.
TCATTGACGGACCCCCGCCGGAGGAGCTGGTCATCACCGACCTGGTGGTGGGCGACGGCGCGGAGGCAGTCCCCGGCGGCAACGTCGAGGTGCACTACGTCGGGGTGGAGTACGACACCGGCGAGGAGTTCGACAGCTCGTGGAACCGTGGTGAGTCGATCGAGTTCCCGCTGCGCGGCCTGATCCAGGGCTGGCAGGAGGGCATCCCCGGGATGAAGGTCGGCGGTCGCCGCCAGCTCATCATCCCGCCCGCGCTGGCCTACGGTCCGGCAGGCGGTGGGCACCGGCTCTCCGGCAAGACGCTGATCTTCGTCATCGACCTGCTCAACGCCCGCTGAGACTGCCCCCGGAGGCTGCCCGCTAGCGCTGGCCGCCGGGTCCGGGCAGCCGCAGCAGCAGGCGCGCCCCGCCCAGCGGGCTGGCCGCCAACGTCGCTGTGCCGCCGTGCAAGTCGGCTTGCTGCGCGACCAGCGCCAGGCCGAGGCCCGAACCCGAGTGCGAGGCCGTCGACCCCCGGGCGAACCGGTCGAACACCACCGTGCGTTCCTCTTCGGGAACCCCGACGCCGTCGTCGTCGACCGCGATCTCCACACCTTCACGCGAGCTGACCGCCGACAACTGCACACGCGACGCGCCGCCGTGCTTGACGGCGTTGGCGATCGCGTTGTCGACGGCCAAGCGCAGCCCTGCGGGCAGCCCGACGATGATCACCGTCGGCGCGGGCACCAACGACACCTCGAGGTCGGGGTAGACGCGCATCGCGTCGTGCGCCGCCCGGTCGAGCAGTTCGGTGATGTCGACCGGCACGTGGTCGTCCTGGGTGGACAGCTCACCCTGGGCGAGACGCTCCAGCGCGCCGAGGGTGGCCTCGATCCGCGACTGCGTGCGGATGACGTCGTTGACGACCTCTTTGCGGCCCTCCTCGGAGAGGTCCAGCGTCGCCAGCACCTCGAGGTTGGTGCGCATCGCGGTCAGCGGGGTGCGCAGTTCGTGCGCCGAGACCGACGCGAAGTCACGCGCCGACGTCAGCGCGGCCTTGGTCCGCCCCTGCTCCTCCCACACCCGTTCCACCAGCCCCTTGACCGCGTCGGCGATCTCGACCGCCTCGGTGGCACCGCGGATGTCGATGTCGGGGGCCTCGTCGCCGGCGTCGATCTGGCGGGTCTGCTGGGCCAGCCGCCGGAACGGACGCACCGCGAACGCGGCCAGCAGCCACCCGCCGAACGTCGCGGCCCCGACCGCCAGCGTGCAGATGATCAGCACCCGGCGGTGCAGGTTGTTGGTGTCGGCGATCGTCGACTCATAGGTGGCGCCGACGGCCACCGACATGGGTTCGGGCGCCGACAGCTGCACCGTGCGCACCCGGTAGCGCACCCCGTCGACATATGTGTCGGCGTAGCCCGGCTCCAGTTCGGGCAACACGACGTCCGAATTGGAGGTCACCTGCCCGCCGCTGCGCATGGTGATGACCGCATCCTGGTCGTTCGGCGACTTCGGGATCTCGTCGAGCCCGCGAGGCAGGAACGGGATGGCGAAGCCGGCCGCCTCGTCGAGCCGGCGGTCCAGTCGCTCCTTGCGGTCGTTGGTGATGCCCACCCAGACGACGGTGCCGACGATCCCGACGACGATCGCGGCGGCGATGGCGGTGGCGAACGCGACCCGCGTGCGCAGTGACGGTGTGCGACGGAAGATGCGGGACAGCGCGACCATGACCTATTGCTGCCTGAGCACGAATCCCACCCCGCGCACGGTGTGCAACAGCCGCGGTGCGCCGTTGGCCTCCAACTTGCGCCGCAGGTAGCCGATGAACACGTCGACCACGTTGGTGTCGGCGGCGAAGTCGTATCCCCACACCAGCTCCAGCAGCTGCGCGCGGGACAGCACGGCGGTCTTGTGCTCGGCGAGCACGGCCAGCAGATCGAACTCGCGCTTGGTCAGGTCGACGTCCACGCCGTCGACCCGGGCACGCCGGCCCGGGATGTCGACTTCGAGCGGGCCGACCGCGATGGTCTCCGACGAGAACGTCGCCGTCGACCCGCGCCGCCGCAGCAGCGCCTTCACCCTGGCCACCAGCTCGGCCAGCACGAACGGCTTGACCAGGTAGTCGTCCGCGCCGGCTTCCAGCCCGGCGACCCGGTCGTCGACCGATGAGCGCGCCGAGAGCACACACACCGGCACGTCGTTGTCCATCGCCCGCAGCGCGGTCACCACGGACACCCCGTCCAGGACGGGCATGTTGATGTCGAGGACGATCGCGTCCGGTCGCGTCTCGGTCGCGCTGCGCAGCGCCTCGGCGCCGTCGACGGCGGTGAAGACCTCGAATCCGGACAGTCGCAGGCCGCGCTCGAGCGAGGCGAGCACGTCCGGATCGTCGTCGACCACGAGCACCCGGGGTGAGCCCACGCCACTTTCCATGGACGCAATCTTGCCCGATGAAGCGGCACCGTCGTGGGAGGTAGGCCCGCGGATCGCCGACCGGTGGTCGCGGGAAGCGATTGACCTCAATGTTTGTTCAGGTTCTACGGTGAAAACATGAGCTTGGAAACGGTCGCCCGGCAGTCGTTGTACCGGCAGACCCATGCCCGGGGCGGTGACCTGCATTCGCTGGGGGACCGCCGGTTGCTCGGCAGGATCTGGCGCTTCGCCGCCCGGCACCACCGGAGGCTGGGGGTGTTCGTCGCGGTCAGCGTGGTGGGCGCGGTGCTGACGGTGGCGACCCCGCTGTTGGCGGGACGGGTGGTGGACGAGATCACCGGCGCGGGCACCGTCGCGGTGGTGGTCGCGCTGGCTGCGGTCATCGCGGCGGTCGCGGTCGCCGAGGCGGGGGTCGCGCTGCTGACCCGGTGGCTGTCGTCGACCATCGGTGAGGGGCTGATCCTCGATCTGCGCACCGCGGTGTTCGACCACGTGCAGCGGATGCCGGTCGCGTTCTTCACGCGCACCCGCACCGGCGCGCTGGTCAGCCGGCTCGGCAACGACGTGATGGGTGCACAGCGCGCGTTCTCCGACACCCTGTCCGGCGTCGTGGCCAACCTGGTGACGTTGACGTTGACGCTGGCGGTGATGCTCAGCATCTCCTGGCAGATCACGCTGGCGGCGCTGGTGGTGTTGCCGCTGTTCCTGATCCCCGCGCGCCGCATCGGCGCCGCGATGGCGCGGCTCTCGCGCGAGGCCGCCGCCCACAACGCGACGATGAACACCCAGATGACCGAACGGTTCTCGGCGCCCGGCGCGACGCTGGTGAAGCTGTTCGGCGACAGCGCCGCGGAATCGCTCGAATTCGGTGTGCGGGCCGGTCGGGTCCGCGACATCGGGGTGCGCACCGCGATGCTGCAGTCGACGTTCATGAACTCGCTGACGTTGATGTCGGCGCTGGCTCTGGCGCTGGTCTACGGGCTCGGCGGGGCGCTCGCGCTCGGCGGGCAGCTGCAGGCGGGCCAGATCGTGTCGCTGGCGCTGCTGCTGACCCGGCTGTACGCGCCGCTGACCGCGCTGGCCAACGCCCGGGTGGAGATCGCCACGGCGCTGGTCAGCTTCGAGCGGGTTTTCGAGGTGCTCGACCTGGTTCCGCTGATTCAGGAACGTCCCGGCGCGGTCGAGGTGCCGCGGGGACCGGTCACTGTGGAATTCGACAACGCCCGGTTCTCGTATCCGGCGGCCGATCAGGTGTCGCTGGCCTCGCTGGAGGAGGTCGCCGAGCTGGACGACCGCGGCGGGCAGGAGGTGCTGCACGGCATCTCGTTCACGGCGCGGGCCGGGCAGGTGGTGGCCCTGGTCGGGTCGTCCGGGGCGGGTAAGTCCACGATCGCGTCGCTGGCGGCCCGCCTTTATGACGTCGATTCGGGGGCGATCCGGCTCAACGGCACCGACATCCGGGACGTGACGTTCGCGTCGTTGAAGCGCACCGTCGGCATGGTCACCCAGGACGGTCACCTCTTCCACGAGTCCATCCGGGCCAATCTCACCCTGGCGGTGCCGGACGCCACCGACGACGAGCTGTGGGAGGCGCTGCGGCGAGCCCGCCTCGACGACGTGGTCGCGGCGATGCCCGACGGCCTGGACACGGTGGTGGGGGAGCGCGGCTACCGGCTCTCGGGCGGGCAGCGGCAGCGGCTCACGATCGCGCGGGTGCTGCTGGCGTCCCCGCAGGTGGTGATCCTCGACGAGGCCACCGCATCGCTGGATTCGGAGTCCGAGGCCGCGGTGCAGGACGCGCTTTCCGAGGCGCTGGCCGGGCGCACGTCGATCGTGATCGCCCACCGACTGTCCACGGTGCGCGCCGCCGACGTCATCCTGGTCGTCGAGGACGGGCGCATCGTCGAGCACGGCGACCATCAGCAGCTGTTGGCGCGCGGCGGCCGGTACGCGCAGCTGTACCGCACCCAGTTCGGTGTCGCCCGCCGAACGTGCACCCCGGCAGGCCCGCACTCGAACTCCCGCTGCCGTGATGCGGGTTCGGAGGAGTTAACCACTTGCGCCCAATGGGAAGATGTCCTAAGTGGCTGACACCCGGGACTCCCTGTATGCGCCGCCCGCGATCGCGCCCCCACCCGAACGGGTGAGACCAAGCTCGGATCTGTGGCGGATGCTGCCGTACCTGCTGCCCTACCGCGGTCGCTGGATCGCGATGATCGTCATCGCACTGGCCAGCCTGGCGGCCACGATCTCCATCCCGCTGATGACCAAGGCCGTGATCGACGGTCCGGTGCGCCACCAGGACCAGCAGGGCCTGTGGGTGGTCGGCGCCGCGGCGGTCGGCGTCGGCATCACCGAAGCGGTGCTGTGGTTCATCCGCCGCTGGCTGGTCGCGCGCGCCACGATGGGCGTCGAGGCCGACATCCGCAAACAGCTCTACGCGCGGCTGCAGATCCTGCCGATGTCCTTCCACGGCCGGTGGCAGTCCGGTCAGCTGCTGTCGCGAATCATGAACGACCTGAGCACGATTCGCCGATTCTCGTCGTTCGGCCTGATCTTCCTGATGCTGAACGTCCTGCAGATCACCATCGTGACGGCGATCCTGCTGGTGATGTACTGGCCCCTCGGCGTGATCGTCCTGGTGTCGATCGTGCCGATCACGTTGACCGTGCTGCACTTTCAGCAGGAGTACACCCGGCTGTCCCGGCTCGCGCAGGATCAGGCCGGCCACGTCGCCACCCACGTCGAGGAGGCCGCGCTGGGCCTTCGCGTGGTCAAGTCGTTCGGCCGCGAGGACTACATCTACCAGCGGTTCGACGAGCAGCTCACCGACCTCTACGACACCCAGGTCCGCCGGGTATCGGTGTCGGCGAAATTCTGGACGCTGCTGGAGATCATCCCCAACCTGACCCTGATCGTGGTGCTCGGCTTCGGCGCCTACGCGGCCGGGCACGGGTACGTGACGATGGGCACCCTGGTCGCGTTCATCACGATGATGCTGTCGCTGGTGTGGCCGATCGCGTCGCTGGGTTTCCTGCTGTCGATGACCCAGGAGTCGTTCACCGCGGCCAACCGCATCGCCGAGATCTTCGACGCACCATTGGAGATCACCGACGGGCCGCGTACCCAGGCCCCGCAGAGCGGCCGGCTGGAACTCGTCGACGTGGGCTTCCGGTTCCCGGACTCGGACGAAAGTACGCCGTCCGGCGAGCCGGACACATGGGTCCTGCGGCACGTGAACCTGACCGTCGAACCGGGGGAGACGGTGGCGCTCGTCGGTGCCACCGGGTCGGGCAAGTCGGTGCTGGCCGGGCTGCTGTCGCGGCTCTACGACGTCACCGAAGGGCAGATCCGCATCGACGGGCACGACATCCGGGAGCTGTCGCTGGACGCGCTGCGCCGCACGGTGGCCACCGCATTCGAGGACCCAACACTGTTCTCGATGTCGGTCGCCGAGAATCTGACGCTGGGCCGTTCCGGAGACGATGCGGCCACCGACGCCGAGGTGCGCCGCGCCGTCGAGGTCGCTGCCGCGCAGTTCGTCTACGACCTTCCCTTCGGTCTGGACACCCGCATCGGCGAGCAGGGCATGAGCCTGTCCGGCGGTCAGCGCCAACGCCTTTCGCTGGCCCGCGCGATCCTGGCCGCACCCCGCATCCTGGTGCTCGACGACACGCTGTCCGCGCTCGACGTGCACACCGAGGCGATCGTCGAGGAGGCGTTGCGCCGGGTGCTGCACGAGGTGACCGGCATCGTGGTGGCGCACCGCGCCTCCACGGTGCTTCTCGCCGATCGGGTGGCGCTGCTGCAGGACGGCACCATCACCCATACCGGCACCCACGCCGAACTGCTTGCCCGGGTGCCCGCGTACCGCTACCTGCTGGCCGCCGACGACGAGCTCGACGACGGCAGCGAACGCGAATGCGCCTGGGAAGACGACTATTCGCGCGACGAGCAGACGATCGGACAGGAAGAGCGCGCCCGACTCGACCACGACGAGGAACTCGGCCGCCTCGACCAGGAGATCCTGGGGAGGCGCGGGTGAGCTCCGGAACCGACTGGCGCGGAAAATTCGACGACCACCAGGATCTGCCGATCGACGAGACGGTGCCGCGACAGCGCGAGGCGCGGTCGCTGCTGTACTCGCTGCTGCGCCCCTACCGCTGGGTGGTCGCCGCGCTGGCGGTCGTCGTCGTCGTGGAAAACACCGCTCGCCTTTCGGTTCCGCTGCTGGTGCAGAAGGGCATCGACGACGGGATCCCGCCGCTGCTCGACGGCGGACCCGCCACCACGCTGCTGACCATCGTCGCGGCACTGTGCGTGGTGGTGGCGGTGCAGGCCACCAGCCGGATGTACTTCCTGCGCCGGTCCGGACGGATAGGCCAGAAGGTGCTGCTGGAACTGCGCCGCCGCGTCTTCCGCCAGTTCGCCCGGCTCGACATCGCCTTCCACGACCGCTACACCTCGGGCCGGGTGGTGAGCCGGTCCACCAACGACGTCGAGGCCATCCAGGACATGCTGGAGACCGGGTTCGACAGCCTCATCACCGCGGTGCTCACCATGTTCGGCACTGCGGTGCTGCTGGTGGTGCTCGACGTCAAGCTCGGTCTGATGTGCCTGGCCGCGTTCCCGATCCTGGTGCTGTTGGTGTGGTGGTTCCAGCGGGAGTCGTCCAAGACCTACCGTGAGGTCCGCGAGGTCTCGGCGCTGGTGATCGTGCAGTTCGTCGAGACGATGACGGGCATCAAGGCGGTGCAGGCCTACCGGCGCGAGCCGCGGAACCAGCAGATCTTCGAGGACATCGCCGACCGCTACCGCGAGATCAACGAGAAGACGTTCAAGCTGCTGGCCGTGTTCATGCCGGCGGTCAAGCTGGTCGGCAACCTGACCACCGGCGTGGTGTTGATCTACGGCGGCTACCGCGTGCTGCACGGCGAGATGACCATCGGCACGCTCGCGGCGTTCCTGCTGTACCTGCGGATGTTCTTCGAGCCGATGCAGGAGATCTCGCAGTTCTTCAACACCTTCCAGTCGGCGGCGTCGGCTCTGGAGAAGCTCGCCGGGGTGCTGGCCGAGAAACCGGCCATCAGCGACCCTGCCCACCCGGTCGAACTCGGGACGGTCCGCGGCGAGATCGCCCTGCGCGACGTGAAGTTCGAGTACGTGCCGGGCCGGCCGGTGCTTCCCGGGCTCGATCTGGTGATCCCGCCGGGGCAGACCGTCGCGCTGGTCGGCACCACGGGTGCGGGCAAGACCACCATCGCCAAACTGATCACCCGGTTCTACGATCCGGTGTCCGGAACGGTCTCGCTGGACGGGGTGGACCTGCGTGACGTGACACAAACCGAGTTGCGGCGCAACGTCGTGATGGTGACGCAGGAGAACTTCATGTTCGGCGGCACCATCGCCGACAACATCCGGTTCGGCAGACCCGACGCCACCGACGACGAGGTGCGGGATGCGGCCCGCGCGGTGGGCGCGCACACCTTCATCGAGGCGCTGCCCGACGGATACGACACCGACGTCGCCAAACGCGGCGGCCGGTTGTCGGCCGGGCAGCGTCAGCTGGTCGCGTTCGCGCGGGCGTTCCTGGCCGACCCCGCGGTGCTGATCCTCGACGAGGCGACGTCGTCGCTGGACATCCCGAGTGAACGAATGGTGCAGCGGGCGCTGGAAACCGTGCTCGCCGACCGGACCGCGGTGGTGATCGCGCACCGGCTCTCGACCGTGCAGATCGCCGACCGGGTGCTGGTACTGGAGCACGGCCGCATCGTCGAGGATGGCGCGCCCGAGGAACTCACCGCCCGCGGCGACGGGCACTATGCGGCGTTGCACCGCTCCTGGGTGCAGTCGCTGGCGTAGCGGCACCGCCCCCCGGCACCTCCCCGCCGAGCACCTCCCCGCCGAAACCGCATTCCATGCGCGGAATTCCGCGTGGCGGCCTACTGGAATGCAATCTCGGCGGGGTCAGCGGAAGTCGGTGAAGAACGCGGCGACGTCGTCGACGAACAGCGCGGGCTGCTCGAACGCCGCGAAGTGGCCGCCGCGCGGCATCTCGGTCCATCGGGTGATGTTGTAGTTGGGCTCGCACCAGTGCCGCGGTGACCGCAGGATCTCCTTCGGGAACGCCGCGACCCCGGTCGGCAGCGTGACCGCGCCGCCGCCCGCGAAGCTGCCGAAGCTCTCCCAGTAGAGCCGGGCCGAGGAGGCCCCGGTGCCGGTGGCCCAGTACATCATCACGTTGTCGAGCAGCTCGTCTCTGGTGAGCACGTTCTCGGGATGGCCGTCGCAGTCCATCCACGACCAGAACTTCTCGACGATCCACGCCAGCTGTCCCACCGGGGAGTCGACCAGGCCGTAACCCAGCGTCTGCGGCCGCGTCGACTGTTGTTTGGAGTAGCCGGAATCCCACCGCTGGTAATAGCCGAGCCGCTCCAGCGCGGCCTGCTCGTCGGCCGTGGGCTCGCCGAGGTTCTTCGGACGCCGTCCGATCGGCATGTTGGTGTGGATCGCCACGCAGTGCGCGGCGTTGCGGCCGATCTGGGTGGTGACCGCCGCGCCCCAGTCCCCGCCCTGCGCGCCGTAGCGCCGGTAGCCGAGCCGCACCATCAGTTCGTCCCATGCCGCGGCGATGCGCTCCACACCCCAGCCCGTGGCAGCCGGTTTGCCGGAGAAGCCGTAACCGGGTAGCGACGGGCACACCACGTGGAAGCCGGCGTCGACGAGCGGCCCGATCACCTTGTGGAACTCGACGACCGAGCCGGGCCACCCGTGGGTGATGAGCAACGGGAAGGCGTCCTCGCGCGGGGACCGCTGGTGGATGAAGTGGATGTTCAACCCGTCGATCTCGGAGGTGAACTGATCGAACCTGTTCAGCGCGCTTTCCCTTGCCCGCCAATCGTATTCGTCCGCCCAGTACGCGGCGAGCTCTTGGGTGTAGGACAGCGGCATGCCCTGGCTCCAGTCGTCGACGCACTCGGCGTCCGGCCACCTGGTGCGGTGCAGTCGATCCTTGAGGTCTGCGAGGTCGCGGTCGGAGATCGAGATCCGGAACGGCGAGATGTCGGCCATGATCCATCCTGACACTTGCATAATCACAGGTTGTGGGGACCCCGACGCTCATCCTGATCGCCACGACGGCCTTGGCCGCGTGCGTCTGCCTCGGTGCCGCCGTCTACGAGGCGCTCGTCGTCGACCCGTACTGGCCCAGGCGGCCCGGCATCATCCAGTCGCACAACGGCGGCATCTCACGGGTCCGCTTCTGGCTGCCCGCGCCGCTGGTCTTCGAGGTGCTGCTGGTCATCACCCTGGTCATGACGTGGGGTGACGCCGACGTCGGCGTCGCGTTGCTGGTCGCGCTGGCCAGCCAGGCGGCGATGCGGTTGTGGACGCTGTTCGACCTGATCCCGCAGGCGGCGCAGTTCGAGCGGACAGACCCCGCCGACGTCGACGAGGCCGCCGCGGTCCGGTGGACCAGGAAGAATCTGCTGCGACTTCCGTTGCTGATGATCACCTCCGGCGCCATGCTGACCGCGCTGGCCCTCGCGTGATCGGGTCCTCACCCGACGAACACAATGTCTAGGAGCGCTGCGCTGCCTGCCGGTGTGGTGGGATTGGCGGGTGTCAGACGGTTCGACGCCCGATGTGGCGGTAACAGCGCGGGCGATCACGATGCGCGGGCCGTGGGGGCCGGTCTACGGTCCGCTCGACCTCGATATCACCGCCGGCGGGGTCACGGTGCTGCTGTGCCCGCCCGGTTCGGGACGCACCGCGCTGCTGATGACGCTCGCGGGCCGGATGCGTCCGGTGTCGGGATCGCTGTCGGTGTTCGGGCGCACCAGGGTGCGGGACATCTTCGCCAACGCCGCACTGGCCGGTATCGACGAACTCGACACCGTTGCCGAGTCGGTGACGGTGCGTGACCTGATCACCGAGCAACTGCGCTGGGATGCCAAGTGGTACAAGATGATCGGGCGTGCCGGCGAGGACGATCTGGAGCGGGTGTGCCGTCCGGTGTTCGGTGAGCTTCCGTTGCCTCCGTTGTCCGAGTTCGTCGAAGAGCTCACCGAACTCGACGGGCTGCTGCTGCGCGTCGCGCTGGCCAACACCGGTCGGCCGCCGTTGCTGGTGGTCGGAAACCTGGAACAGGTCACCAGTGACCGCAGCCGGGATCTGCTGGTGGCCAGACTGGTCGAGCTCGGTCGCGACCAGACGGTCGTCACCGCCGGTGTCAACGATGTGCGGGGCCATCCAGTCGTCCAGATCGAGGTCGAGAACGCCACCCGCGCCGAGCTTGCGGAACCGCAGAAAGGTGGTGCCTGATGGCGCTTGCCGGAATGTCATTGGGCACCGACCTCAAGCGCTATTCCCGAGGGCTCATGCCGCGGATCGCGCTGATCACCATCATTCTGATGCCGTTGCTGTACGGCGCGATGTATCTGTGGGCGTTCTGGAATCCGTTCGCCGAGGTGAACAAGGTGCCGGTCGCTCTGGTCAACGAGGACCGCGGAGCGTCGGTCCAAGGGCAGCCGCTGCGCGCCGGGGACGAGATCGCGGCCGCGCTGATGCAGTCGGGGCAACTCGACCTGACCGAGATGTCAGGGGAGCAGGCCGCCGAGGGGGTGGCCAGTGGCGACTACTACTTCTCGATCACACTGCCACCGGATTTCAGCGAGCGTGTCGCGTCGCCCGAGGGCGATGACCCCCAGCAGGCCCAGATCCGGTTCACCTTCAACGACGCCAACAACTACCTGGCGACCATCATCGGACAGAACGCTTCCCGGGATGTGCTCAACGAGGTCAACGCGAAGATCGGTGAGAGCACGGTCGGAAATGTGTTGAGCGGGCTCAGCGACGCGGGCCGTGGGCTCGAACAGGCCGCCGACGGCGCGCAGCAGTTGGCCGGCGGATTGGATGCCGCCGACGACGGTGCCCGGCGCCTGGCCACCGGTGCGGGCGCTCTGTCGTCGGGTCTGGCCACCGCCCGGGCAGGGTCAGCCGAACTCTCCTCGGGCACAAAGCAATTGATGGGCGCCGTGGACACCGCGACGGGCCCGTTGTTGGAGGTCCTCGATCGCGTCGGCAGCCTGCAGCTGAACCCCGATGACGTGGCGTTCGCTGCCCAGCATCTGTCCGGCGCGGTCCGTTCGACGACCGAACGCATCGCCGCGCTGAACATCAACAGTGCGCAGGCGGCGGCCATCGTCGATCAAGCCGTCGGGTTCCTGCAGGCCAACCCGGATCCGACGGTGCGCGACGCGGGCCAGGCACTTGTCGGGGCGCAGCGGCTGCTGCGCTCTCAGGGCATCGACCCGACCACCGACGAGGGCCTGCTTCGGCTGCGCGACAGCGCAGCCCGGCTGGAGAGCGAGTTCGGAGACCCGGGTAGCAGGCTGCGTGTCTTCCTCACCAGAGCGCTCAACGGCGGTCTGCGGTCCGATGTCGTCACGCTGCGAGACGGGGTTCAGCGGTTGAACGCCGGCGCCCGACAGCTCGACTCGGGGCTGGTGCAGTTGGCCGCCGGTGGGCATGAACTCTCCTCAGGGGCAAGTCAACTCGCGGACGGGACCGGGAAGTTGCGTGACGGTGGCCACGAACTGGCCACCAAACTGCAGGAGGGCACCAGGCAGGTGCCGTCGTGGACTCCGCAGCAACGGGCCGACGTGGCGCAGACTCTGGCGGCGCCGGTGGGGCTGGACGTGGTCAACACCAACCCGGCGGCCACGTTCGGCACCGGCTTTGCGCCGTTCTTCATGCCGCTGGCGCTGTTCATCGGTGCGCTGATCATCTGGATGCTGTTGACCCCGTTGCAATCCCGTCCCGTGGTCAACGGGCTGGGGGTATTGCGCGTGGTGCTGGCCTCCTATTGGCCCGCGCTGTTGGTCGCGGTCTGCCAGGTGGTCGTGATGTACGCGGTCGTGCACTTCGGAGTGGGTCTGAACGCCAAGTACCCGTGGGCCACGCTGGCCTTCCTGGGGTTGATCGCCGGCACGTTCCTGGCGCTGATCCAGGCGTTCAACGCGCTCTTCGGGGTGGCCGTGGGTCGCGTCGTGACCCTCGCGTTCCTGATGCTGCAGCTGGTCTCGGCAGGAGGCATCTATCCGGTGGAGACCACTGCCAAACCGTTCCAGATCATCCATCCGTTCGACCCGATGACCTATGCGGTCAACGGTCTGCGGCAGCTGACCGTCGGTGGGATCGACTCGCGGCTGTGGATCGCGATCGTGGTGCTCTCCGGTCTGTTGGTCATCTCGTTGGCGGCCAGCGCATGGTCGGCGCACCGTAACCGGCAGTACACGATGGATCGACTGCACCCTCCGATAGAGGTATGACGCTCCACCCGCCGTAGCGAACCCCCTGGGTGCCTGTAGCTGGGGACGTGCGTGCGTGCTATAGCCGTCGGCCACGCATTTGCGCAGTTGAGGACACTGCACTGCGTTGCCGAGGGCGGTTCTGACGTTGACGAAAAAACTTCCAGCAACATCTGTGAAAACACAACAACTTGAACTTACTTAGCAGTAATATCGCGGCTTGCTGGATCCAACTCGACAAACAGGAGCTGTATGTACACCACCCTTCGTCCGTATGCGACCGCCGGTGTCGCGATGCTCGGCGCGAGTGCCATCGCCATCGCCCCCGTGGTGGTGGCCCCGGCGATGCCCGACCTCAGGGTGGCAGACCCGGCGGTGGCGCTCAGTGCGGCGATCGACCCGCTGACCCCGCTGCTCGACCTGTTCAACAAGTCCGAGGTCAACTTCGCGAACCTCGCCGGCGCCTGGCTGGAAGCCCCGGCGCCGATCCTGCAGCAGATCATCGCCAACCAGATCGGCTACCTCGGCGAGCTGCCCGACATCGGCGCGATTCTGAGGCAGATGGGAACCAACGTCGGCGCCGCGCTGGGTGCGCCGTTCGCCGAGGACATGAGCACGCTCGCGCCGTTGCACGCGTCCATCTACGACCTCATCCTCGACGGAGTACCCGGGGCGATCGAGCCCGCGCCGCCGCAGCTGGTGCCGCTGTTGAAGTTCACCACCACCTACCTCAGCGGTGCGCTGGTCGGACTGGCCGGCCTCGTGATGAACCCGGTGCTGGCCTTGGGCGGGAGTATCCACTCGGTCTTCCAGAGCCTCGGCGGGGAGAACGCGGACTTCGCAGCTGCTCTGAACACGTTGATCAACATCCCCACCACGATGGTCGACGCGTTCCTCAACGGCGGTCAGACGATGATGGTCACCCCGTTGCTCACCGCCCTCGGCCTGAATCTCCCGATCCCCGGCATGGAGGTCGAGTTGGTTTTCGGCGGGCTGCTCAGCGGGGGCGGTTCGATGTTCAACAGCCTCAACATCATCTTCGATCCGAACAACCCCGCCGAGGTGCTTCCCGGGCAGGGTGCTGGGTTCATCGGATCTCTGATCGGCCTGACCAAGGCCATCGCGAAGGCCATCGGCTGGGACGGGCAGGGCAATCCGCTGGCCCCGCCACTGACCACCCCCGCGCCGTCGCTGCGGGATGCCGCTGACACGTCGATCCTTGCCGGCCAAACGATCACGTTGGACACCAATGACCAGGTGGTCGCCGATGACGCGGTGACGGCCGACCCGGCCGTTACCACCGGTGGTGACCCCGAGTTCGTCACGGTGCCAGTGGTTTCCGAGTCCGCCGAGGATGAGACGGTCGAGGAGGAAGCCGTCGGGGACGAGCCCGTGGAGGCCGCCGAGCCCGAGCTTGAGGCAGGCGCCGACGAGGAGACCGTGCCCGGCGAAGAAGCCGACGAGGAGGCCGGTGACGACGCCGACGACGCAGCCGACGACGCAGCCGACGAGAAGGCCGACGAGAAGGCCGACGCAGGCAGCGACGACGCAGGCAGCGACTCCGATGGCGACTCGGACAGCGGCTCGGGCTCGACCGGCGGCTCCGACGCCGGCGAGTAGCCGCACCCCCTGACCGCACCTACCCGGTCAAGCGCCGAAATTGCATTCCGTGCGCCGATTTAACGAAATCGCCCGCGTGGAATGCAATTTCGGCGCGCTGTGCGCGGCGCGCTCGGCGCTCGTCAGGTGGGTAGGCCGATACGGCGGTAGCGCTCCAGCCGGGCGGTCAGGCGCTGGTCCTCGGGGATCGTGCGAACCCGGTGCAGTTCGGTCGCGATCGTCGCCGACAGCCGCCGGGTGAACGCCTTCGGCTCGTCGGCGGCATCGGGGTGCTCGGGCACGATGGCATCGACGATGCCGTTGCGCAGCAGGTCCACCGACCGAATACCCTGTGTGGCAGCAAGTTCCGGGGCATGGTCGACGTCGCGGAAGACGATTGCGCTGGCCCCTTCCGGCGGCAGCGGAGCCAGCCACCCGTGCAGCGCGGCCAGCACCCGGTCGGCGGGCACCATCGCCAGCGCCGGACCGCCGCTGCCCTGCCCGAGTAGCACCGAGATCGTCGGGGTGTCGAGGGTGACCAGCTCGGCCAGGCAACGTGCGATCTCGCCGGCCAGTCCGCCCTCCTCCGCCTCGGCCGACAACGCCGGACCCGCGGTGTCGACGACGAGCACGAGCGGCAGCTTCAGACCCGCCGCCAACGCCATGCCCCGGCGCGCCTCCCGCAGCGCCGCCGGGCCTACCAGACCGCCGACCACCCGCTGCTGCCCGAGCACCACCGCCGGTTGACCGCCGAACCGGGCCAGCGCGAGCAGCATGGCCGCCGCTTCTCCCTGGCCCGTCCCCGACAGCAGCACCCGTTCGGTGGCGCCGTACCGCAGCAGCGCGCTGACGCCGGGCCGGTCGGGACGACGGGAGATCTCGACCGACTCCCAGGCAGGGATGTCCGGCACCGGCTCGGGCGTCGGGGCGCCCGGTGGTTCGCCGGGGGCGTCGGAGACGACCTTCAGCGCGCGGTCGAGCGTGGCGCGCAGTGCGTCGAGCGGGATGACGGCGTCGACGACGCCGTGGCGTTGCAGGTTCTCGGCGGTCTGGATGCCCGGCGGGAACGGCTCGCCGTAGAGCTGCTCGTACACCCGCGGGCCCAGGAATCCGATCAGCGCGCCGGGTTCAGCGGCGGTGACGTGCCCGAGTGAACCCCAGGATGCGAACACCCCGCCGGTGGTCGGATGCCGCAGGTACACCAGATAGGGCAGGTGGGCCTTCTTGTGCAGCTCGACGGCGGCGGCGATCTTGACCATCTGCAGGAACGCGACCGTGCCCTCCTGCATGCGGGTGCCGCCCGAGCTCGGTGACGCGAGCAGCGGCAGTCGCTCGGCGGTGGCGCGCTGCACCGCGGCGGTGATGCGTTCGGCCGCGGCCACCCCGATGGAGCCGGCCAGGAAGTCGAACTCGCAGGCCACCAGAGCCACCCGCCGGCCGAAGACCCGGCCCTCGCCGGTCAGCACCGATTCGTCGAGGCCTGTCGCGGCTGTGGCCTCGTCGAGTTCTTCGCGGTAGGCCGCCGAGACCGGCACCGCCGGCGGGGGTCCGTCCCAGCTGACGAAGGACCCGTCGTCCAGCAGGGCGTCACGCAGCGCCAGGGCGCGGATCCGGCTCACAGGAAAAGGCTAATAGTCTGTGCTCATGATCGGAGTCACCCGCGACGGCAATGTGATGACGCTGGAACTGCAACGACCGGAGAGGCGCAACGCCCTCAACGCCGAACTGGTCGACGGCCTGCGTGAGGCGATCGAGAAGGCAGCCGCCGAGGAGGTCCGCGCGGTCGTGCTCACCGGGGCGGGCCACGTGTTCAGTTCGGGTGCGGACCTGTCCGGCGGCCAGGGCGTCGCCGACGAGCTGCCCGACAAGGCCAAGGAGCTCAACCTCGCGATCGACCGGGCGCCGCTGCCTGTCATCGGCGCGATCAACGGACCTGCGATCGGCGCGGGCGTCATCCTGTCGATGATCTGTGACCTGCGGGTGGTGGCGCCCGAAGCCTACTTCCAGTTCCCGGTAGCGAAATACGGCATCGCGCTGGACAACTGGACCATCCGCCGGTTGACGTCCCTGGTCGGGGCGGGCCGGGCCCGCGGGATGCTGCTGGCCGCCGAACGGCTCACCGCCGACGTCGCGTTGCAGACCGGCATGGCGAACCGGATCGGCACGCTGGCCGACGCGCAGGCGTGGGCGCAGGAGATCGCCGGCTTCGCGCCGCTGGCCCTGCAGCACGCCAAGCGGGTGCTTAACGACGACGGCGCCTACGAAGAACCGTGGCCGGCGCACCAGGAACTCTTCGACCGGGCGTGGGCCAGCCAGGACATCATCGAGGCGCAGGTGGCGCGCATCGAGAAGCGCCCGCCCCGGTTCACGGGCGCCTGATCATGGTGCGGGCGGCGCTGCGCTACGGCTTCGGGACGGCCTCACTGCTGGCCGGCGGGTTCGTGCTGCGCGCCCTGCAGGGCACGCCTGCCGCCCTCGGCGCGACTCCGGGCGAGGTCGCGCCGGTGGCGCGCCGCTCGCCGAACTACCGCGACGGCAAGTTCGTCAACCTGGAGCCCCCGTCGGGCATCACGATGGATCGCGACCTGCAGCGGATGCTGTTGCGCGATCTGGCCAACGCCGCATCCCAGGGCAAGCCGCCCGGACCGATCCCGCTGGCCGAGCCGCCGAAGGGGGATCCCACTCCCGCGCCGGCGGCGGCCAGCTGGTACGGCCATTCCAGCGTGCTGATCGAGGTCGACGGCTACCGCGTGCTGGCCGACCCGGTGTGGAGCAACAGATGTTCGCCCTCACGGGCGGTCGGACCGCAGCGCATGCACGACGTCCCGGTGCCGCTGGAGGCGCTTCCCGCCGTGGACGCGGTGGTGATCAGCCACGACCACTACGACCACCTCGACATCGACACCATCGTCGCGTTGGCGCACACCCAGCGGGCCCCGTTCGTGGTGCCGTTGGGCATCGGCGCACACCTGCGCAAGTGGGGCGTCCCCGAGGCGCGGATCGTCGAGTTGGACTGGCACGAAGCCCACCGCATCGACGACCTGACGCTGGTCTGCACCCCCGCCCGGCACTTCTCCGGCCGGTTGTTCTCCCGCGACTCGACGCTGTGGGCGTCGTGGGTGGTCACCGGCTCGTCGCACAAGGCGTTCTTCGGTGGCGACACCGGATACACGAAGAGCTTCGCCGAGATCGGCGACGAGTACGGTCCGTTCGATCTGACCCTGCTGCCGATCGGGGCCTACCATCCCGCGTTCGCCGACATCCACATGAACCCCGAGGAGGCGGTGCGCGCCCATCTGGACCTGACCGAGGTGGACAACAGCCTGATGGTGCCCATCCACTGGGCGACATTCCGCCTCGCCCCGCATCCGTGGTCCGAGCCCGCCGAACGCCTGCTGACCGCTGCCGACGCCGAGCGGGTACGCCTGACCGTGCCGATTCCCGGTCAGCGGGTGGACCCGGAGTCGACGTTCGACCCGTGGTGGCGGTTCTGAACCGCGGCGACACGCTACGGTGCTGGGATGAATTCACCGGTCAGGTTCGGCGCGCTCGTCCTGGCAGTCGCGCTACTGGGAGGGTGCGGCGGTAAGGACGCCGAGACGCCTGCCGCGGGTCCGTCGGCGAGTCCGGTTTCCGACGTGCCGCCGCCCCTGGTCCCGGCGATGCCGCTACCGGAGAACGCCGTCGCCGACGCCGTCACCCGACTCGACGGCATCGCCGAGGACCTGATGTCCAGATCCGGGATCCCCGGGATGGCCGTGGCAGTGGTGCACGGCGGAAAGACCGTGTACGCGAAGGGTTTCGGGGTGAAGAACCTGGAGCGCCCGGACGGCCCGGACAACCGGGTCGACGCCGACACCGTGTTCCAGCTGGCCTCGCTGTCCAAGCCGCTGAGCGCGACGGTCGTGGCAGGGCTGGTCGGGCAGGGCCAGGTCGGCTGGGACACCCCGGTCGTGTCGCGGCTGCCGTGGTTCGCGCTGTCGGATCCCGCCGTCACCCGGATGGTCACCGTGGGCGACATGTTCTCGCACCGCTCCGGCCTGCCCGATCACGCCGGTGACCGCCTCGAAGATCTCGGCTACGACCGGCGGCAGATCCTCGAGCGGCTGCGCGGCCTGCCACTGGATCCGTTCCGGGTCTCCTATGCCTATACCAACTTCGGCCTGACCGCGGGCGCCGAGGCGGTGGCGGCCGGTGCCGGGAAGAGCTGGGAGGACCTGGCGCGGGAATCGATGCTGAACCCATTGGGCATGGGCGCCACCAGCTATCAGTTCAGCGACTACGAGGCCAGGCCGGACCGCGCAGTGGGCCACATCCATCTCGACGGCCGGTATGTGCCGCGCTATGTCCGCGACGCGCAGGCGCAGTCGCCCGCGGGCGGTGCGAGCTCGTCGGTCAACGACATGACCCGGTGGATGGCGATGGTGCTGGCCGACGGCCAGCACGAGGGCAAGGCGTTGGTCGACGCAGAGGCGCTGCTGCCCGCGCTCACCCCGCAGGCGGTGTCCGCGCGCGGCACGGAGCCGGCGATGCGGTCGGGCTCCTACGGCTACGGGTTCAACGTGAACACCACCTCCAGTGCGCGCACCCAGCTCAGCCATTCCGGTGGGTTCGAACTCGGGGCGGCCAGCAACGTGCTCTTCCTCCCCGCGGCCGACGTCGCGATCATCGCGCTCACCAACGCGACCCCGGCGGGCATCCCGGAGACGCTGACCGCGCAGTTCGCCGACCTGGTGCAGTTCGGGGAGGTCCGCGAGGACTGGTATGCGTTGTACGGCAAGGCCTTCGAGGAAATGGACGAGCCGCTGGGGAGTCTCGTCGGTCGCGAGCGGCCCGCGGCTGCGAAGCCGTCCGGCCCGCTCCCGTCCTACGCCGGGGTGTACCGCAACGACTACTGGGGGCCCGCGACGGTCGCCGAACGTGACGGACGGCTGGAGCTCACGCTGGGCCCGCGGGGGGTCTTCGAGCTGACGCCCTGGGACGGTGACGTGTTCACGTTCCCGGTCTCCTCCGAGAACGCCCCGCCCGGAACGGTTTCCATGGCGACCTTTGCCGGGTCGGCGCTCACGCTGGAGTACTTCGACGACGAGGGCACGGGGGTCTTCACCCGATGACGACTTCGGTGGTCACCGGCCTGTCCGACGCCGAGGTCGCCCAGCGCGTCGCCGAGGGCAAGACCAACGACGTCCCCACCAGGGCGGCGCGCAGCGTCTCGGACATCGTCCGCGGCAACGTGTTCACCCGCATCAACGCCATCCTCGGTGTGCTGCTGATCATCGTGCTCTCCACCGGCTCGGTGATCAACGGCGCGTTCGGGCTGCTGATCATCGCCAACAGCGCGATCGGCATCATCCAGGAACTGCGCGCCAAACGGACCTTGGACCAGCTCGCCATCGTGGGACAGGCGAAACCGTTGGTGCGCAGGCAGTCCGGGACCGTTCCGTTGGCCCCCAGCGAGGTGGTGCTCGACGACGTCATCGAACTGGGTCCCGGCGACCAGATCGTCGTTGACGGGGTGATCCTGGAGGACGCCAACCTCGAGGTCGACGAGTCGTTGCTGACCGGGGAGGCCGACCCGATCGCCAAGGTCGCCGGCGACCACGTGATGTCGGGCAGCTTCGTGGTGGCAGGCAGCGGCGCCTACCGTGCCACCAAGGTCGGCCGGGAGGCCTACGCTGCGAAACTGGCCGAGGAGGCCAGCAAGTTCACGCTGGTGAAATCCGAACTGCGCAGCGGGATCAACAAGATCCTGCAGTTCATCACCTACCTGTTGCTGCCCGCAGGCGCGTTGATCATCTACACCCAGCTGTTCACGACCGACGCCGGTTGGCGCGAGTCGGTGCTGCGCATGGTGGGGGCGCTGGTGCCGATGGTGCCCGAGGGTCTGGTGCTGATGACCTCGATCGCGTTCGCGGTCGGCGTGATCCGGTTGGGGCGCAGACAGTGCCTGGTCAACGAGCTGCCCGCGATCGAGGGCCTGGCCCGCGTCGACGTGGTCTGCGCGGACAAGACCGGCACGCTGACCGAGAACGGCATGCGGGTCAGCGACTGCCGGCAAGTGGGCCCCGACGAGTCGGAGGTGCGCGCCGTGTTGGCGCAGCTGGCCGCCGACGACGCCCGGCCCAACGCGAGCATGGCCGCGATCGCCGAGGCCTACCCGAGCCCACCCGGCTGGACCGCGACCGCCGCCGCGCCGTTCAAGTCGGCGACCAAGTGGAGCGGCACCACGTACCGGGACCACGGCAACTGGGTGATCGGGGCACCCGACGTGCTGCTGGACCCGGCTTCGCCGGTCGCCGAAGAGGCGGAGCGCATCGGTGCGCAGGGGTTGCGCGTGTTGCTCCTCGCGTCCAGCGACCGGCCGGTGGACGCGCCCGACGCCCCGGGCACGGTGACCCCGGCCGCGCTCGTGGTGCTGGAGCAGCGCGTCCGACCCGACGCCCGGGAGACCCTCGACTACTTCGCCTCTCAGCGGGTGGTGATCAAGGTCATCTCGGGTGACAACGCGGTGTCGGTGGGGGCGGTGGCGGGCTCGCTCGGGCTGGCGGGCGAGACGATGGATGCCCGCCGGCTGCCCGAGAAGCCCGACGCGCTCGCCGAGACGCTGGAGGAGTACACGACGTTCGGCCGGGTGCGCCCCGACCAGAAACGCGCGATGGTGCATGCGCTGCAGTCCCGCGGACACACCGTGGCGATGACCGGGGACGGCGTCAACGACGTGCTCGCGCTCAAGGACGCCGACATCGGCGTCGCGATGGGCTCGGGAAGCTCGGCCTCGCGGGCGGTGGCGCAGATCGTGCTGCTGGACAACAAGTTCGCCACGCTGCCCTATGTCGTGGGTGAGGGCCGGCGGGTGATCGGCAACATCGAACGGGTCTCGAACCTGTTTCTCACCAAGACCGTGTACTCGGTGTTGCTGGCGGTGCTCGTCGGCCTGGCCGGGTTGTCGGCGAAGCTGTTCGGCTCCGATCCGCTGCTCTTCCCGTTCCAGCCCATCCACGTCACGATCGCGGCGTGGTTCACCATCGGCATCCCGGCGTTCATCCTGTCGCTGGCCCCGAACAACGAGCGCGCGCAGCCGGGTTTCGTGCGCCGGGTGATGACCGCGGCGCTGCCGTCCGGCATCGTCGTCGGTGCGGCGACGTTCACGTCGTACCTGCTGGCCTACCAGGGGCGCGCGGCCACCGAGATCGAGCAGACGCAGGCCTCCACGGCGGCGTTGATCACCCTGCTGGTGTCCGCGGTGTGGGTGCTCTCGGTGGTGGCACGCCCCTACGAATGGTGGCGGGTGTTGCTGGTGTCGGTCTCGGCCCTGGCCTATGTGGTGATCTTCAGCATCCCGTTCGCGCGCGAGCTGTTCATCCTCGATCCGTCGAACGTGGCGATCACGTCGATGGCCTTGGGTATCGGGTTCGCCGGCGCAGTCCTCATCGAGGTGTTGTGGTGGGTGGAGGGCCGGATGTTGGGTGAACGTCGCAGGTTATGGCGGCCGCGCGAGAGCTAGAGTTGGGTATGGGACTTCTGGACAAGGTCAAGGCTCTGCTCTCCAGTAATGCCGACAAGGTCGACACCGCGATCGACAAGGCGGGTGACCTGGTCGACAAGAAGACGCAGGGCAAGTACGCGTCGCACGTGGACAAGGTGCAGGAAGCGGCCAAGAAGGCCGTGGCGGACAGCGCCGGGACGACGCCGCCAGGGCAGCAGTCCGGCCAGGTGCCGCCTGCGAGCAGCCCGCCGACTCAGAGCACCCCGCCGCCTCAGCAGCCGCCGAGCGCGCCGCCGCAGCAGCCGCCGACGGCCCCGCCGACCTCGTAGGCGGATATCGAGGTATGGCCAAACTCTCGGTCTCCGTCGACGTTCCGCTGCCGCCCGAGAAGGCTTGGGAGAGCGCGTCGGATCTGTCCCGCTACAAGGAGTGGCTGTCCATCCACCGGGTGTGGCGGTCCAAGCTGCCCGACGTCATCGAGAAGGGCACCAAGCTCGACTCGATCGTCGAGGTCAAAGGCATGCCCAACCGGGTCAGCTGGACGGTGGTGCACTACCGCCCGCCGGAGGCGATGACGCTCAACGGTGACGGCAAGGGTGGAGTCAAGGTCAAGCTGATCGGCAAGATCAAGCCCAGCCCGCAAGATCCGGCGGCGTCGACCGTGACGTTCGACGTGCACCTCGGTGGGCCCGCGCTGTTCGGTCCGATCGGGATGGTGGTCGCCGGTGCGCTCAAGGGCGACATCCAGGAGTCGCTGAACCGTTTCAAGGCCGTCTTCGCGGCGTCCTGAGTCCGGCTAGCTGACCCGGGCCAGCACCGGCCCGGCCTGGCCGATCCGCTCGAAGCGCCGGACCCGCTCGCTGCGCCGTCGCGTGTCGTCGGCGGCGCTGAGCGTCGCCAGTTCGTGGCGCACGGCCGCGCCGACCCGCAGACAGAAATTTTCGGGTTCTGCTGCAGCGTCCGGGAATTCGGGGATGACGTGGTCGACGACCCCGGCGCCGAACAGGTCGGACGAGCGGATTCCCTGCTGCGCCGCCATCTCGGGGGCCTTGCCGACGTCGTGGTGCAGGATGGCGGCGGCTCCCTCGGGCGGCAGGGGCGAGAGCCATCCGTGTTGCGCGGCGAGCACCCGGTCGGCGGGCACGAGGGCCAGTGCGGCGCCCCCGGTGCCCTGACCGAGGAGGATCGAGACGGTCGGGACCGGCAGCGCGACCATGTCTGCGATGCAGCGGGCGATCTCTCCCGCGAGCCCTCCTTCCTCGGCCTGCCGTGACAGCGCGGCACCGGCGGTGTCGATGACGCTCACCAGTGGGAGGTTCAGTTCGGCCGCCAACCGCATGCCGCGGCGTGCCTGGCGCAGCGCCCCGGGCCCGAGCGGCCGCTCGACTGTCTGCCCGGCACGGTCCTGGCCGAGCAGCACACACGGCCGGCCGCCGAATCTGGTGAGGGCCAGCAGCAGAGCGGGATCGTTCTCGCCCTCGCCGGTTCCGTTGAGCGCCAGCACTTCTGCGTCCGAATAGCGCAGCAGATCGCGGACACCGGGACGGTCGGCGCGGCGGGTGGCGGTCACCGAGTGCCATGCGGGCACGTCGACCGGGCATGCGCTCGCCGGTGCCGGTGACCGATCGGGCGCTTCGGCTGCGGCGATGATGCCCAGCGTGCGATCGACCATGCCGGCAAGATCGCCGGGTGCCACGATGGCGTCGACGAGGCCGCAGGCCAGCAGGTTCTCCGAGGTCTGGACCCCGTCGGGGAAGCGGTCGCCGTGCAGCGCCTGGTAGACGCGCGGTCCCAGGAACCCCACCAGCGCACCGGGTTCGGCGAAGGTGACGTGGCCCAGCGAGCCCCACGAGGCGAACACTCCGCCCGTGGTGGGGTCGCGAAGATAGACCAGATAGGGCAGGTGTGCCGCCTTGTGGTCCACGACGGCGGCGGTGATCCTCACCATCTGCAGAAACGCCGTAGCGCCCTCCTGCATGCGGGTGCCGCCGGATGTCGGCAGCGCCAGGATGGGCAGATCGTCGCCGGTGGCCCGCCGGATCGCGGCGGCCAACCGGTCGGCGGCGGCGACGCCGATCGAACCGCCCAGAAAACCGAAGTCGCACAGCAGCATTGCGATACGACGTCCCCGGACGGTGGCCTCGCCGGTCAGCACGGCCTCGTCCAGCCCGGTTTTGGATCTGACCCGGGCCAGCTCCGCTGCGTAACCGGGATTCAGTGGCGGGTCCTCCACCGCGGAATCCCAGGACAGCCAGGAGCCCGCGTCGATGACGGTGTCGATCAGCCGCCGGGCGCTGGTCCGCGGCATCACGACCTCACCCGCAGCGCGTCGATGAGGTGGTTGTCGGCGCCGAGAACAGGCGGCGCAGTGTGGCTGCGGCGGGTGCGTTCGGCGCCGTCCGGGTCGAAGAACCGTAACGGCGGGCCCGGGAGTTCGATGCTGCCGAGCGTGTCGTGCTCGACGCCGATCACCAGCCCCTGCGAACGGGTCTGCTCCCATTCGTAGACCTCGCGGATCGAGCGGATCCGCCCGGCGGGCACCCCGATGCGGTCCAGCATCTCCAGCAGTTCGTCGGTGGTCCGGAGCGTGAACACACTCTGGACGAGTTCGTTGACGCGCTTCTGGTTTGCGACGCGCTCCGGATTGGACTCCATGCCGGGGGTGGCGGCGTCGAGAGCGAAGCCTGTGCAGAACCGCTGCCACAGGCCTTCGCTGCCCACCGCGATCTGCACGGCGCCGTCGGCGGTGTCGAACAAGCCGTAGGGGCAGATGGACGGGTGGTGGTTCCCGGTCGCCTCGCCGGTCTGGCCGGCCACCGTCCACTTCGTGCCCTGGAACGCGTGCACGCCCACCACCGCCGCCAGCAGGGACGATCGCACCACCTGCCCGCGGCCGGTGCGCTCGCGCTCCTGGAGCGCGGCGAGGACGCCGAACGCGCCGTACATGCCGGCCAGCAGGTCGGCGATCGGCACTCCCACGCGCTGAAGGTCATCGGGCCCGCTTCCGGTCACCGACATCAGGCCCGCCTCGCCCTGGGCGATCTGGTCGTATCCGGCGCGACCGGCCTCGGGGCCGTCATGGCCGAACCCGCTGATCGACAGCACGACCAGCCGTGGGTTGAGTTCGTCGAGCCGTTGGTGGGAGAAGCCGAGCCGATCGAGTACGCCGGGGCGGAAGTTCTCCATCAGCACGTCGGCGCGGGCCAGCAGTGCGGACAGCGCACCCTTGTCGTCGTCGTCCTTGAGGTCGAGGGTGACGGAACGCTTGTTGCGGTTCGCGCACAGGAAGTACGTGGATTCCCTTGGTGCACTGTTGGTCTGGACGAACGGCGGGCCCCAGCCCCGGGTGTCGTCGCCGCCGTGCGGATGCTCGACCTTGATGACGTCGGCGCCGAGGTCGCCGAGCATCATCGCCGCGTGCGGGCCGGCGAGGGCACGGGTCAGGTCGACCACCACCAGGCCGTCCAGTGGGCCGGCGGGTGCCGGTGAAGGGGATGTCGGGTGCGGGTGTTCGGTCATCGGGAAGTCCTCCGGTCGGGCTGACCTAATGGATTAGTGTCCTAGTGGACTGACCAATTCAGCACAACAGCTCTGACCAGCCGTGTCAACGGGAATCGGGAGTTCTCCCGATGTGACCTACGGCACAGGGTGGGCGATTGGAGACGCGAACGGGCGCCTGCGGCCGCCGGGGCCGCAGGCGCTGTTCGCCGCTGCGTTCAGAGCCAGCCGGGTACCACGAGTACGGCCCACGCGATGAGGGGTCCGATGGCGACCACGATCGCGCTGTACTTGAGGATCTGCCGGTAGAACACGTCGCGGTCCACACCCTGGGCGTTGGCGAGCACCAGGGCGCCGTTGGTCGAGAACGGGCTGACGTCGACGATGGTGGACGCGATGGCCAGCGCGACGATGACGCCCACGGGGCCGATCTCGCCGGCCAGCAGCAGCGGCACCGCGAGCGGGATTGTCGCACCGAGAATCGCGACCGACGAGGCGAAGGCGGACACGATCGCACCCAGGTAGCACAGCAGTAGTGCGACCAGCAGTGGCATGCCGATGCTGGCGACGCCGTTGCCGACCCATTCGACGCTGCCGGCCTCCTGTAGCACGCCGACGAAGGTGAGCACGCCGCCGATGAGCAGCACGGTGGACCAGCTGATCTGTGCGACAGCGCCTTTCTGCGCCTGCGGGGAGGCGAGTGCGAGCACCGCGGCCACCGTCATCGACACGAAGCCGATGTCGAGGTCGAGAATCAGGGAGAACAGGGCCAGGGCGCCGAGTCCGACCAGCGTGAGCACCTGATTGAACGAAACCGGCTGGCGGGGAAGGGGACTGGTCGGTGAGTTCGGCGGCGCGACCAATGTGGCGGCCGATGCGTTGGTGCCGTGACCTGAGAAAACCGGCGTGCCCGAGGGGGATCGCGGTGCGCTCGGCGCGGGACCGCCGGTGCCGTCTGGGGTCGTCGGCGCGTCGTCGTGGGTGTCGTCGTGGGTGTCGTGGATGTTGCGCCCGATGAGCCGCCGGCCCCCGAGGAACACGAAGAGCAGGATGCCGATCCCGGCGTTGAAGAACAGGCTGCCGAGGAAGAGGGTCAGGGGGCTGTTGACGAGCCCTGCCTTTGCGGCGATGTTGTTGACGGTGACCCCGTAGATGCTGATCGGGGAGAATCCGCCGGCTTGCGCGCCGTGGATGACCATCATGCCCATCAGCAGCGCGTTGATCCGGTACTGCCGGGCGAAGGTCAGCGCGATCGGGGCGATGATCGCGACGGCCGCGGGGCCGAGGGCGCCGAGAGCGGTCAGCACCGCGGTGATGCCGAACATCACCCACGGGATGAATGCCACGCGCCCCCGGACGAAGTGGAGTGCGCCGCGGACCATGAGGTCGACGGTTCCGTTGTTCTGGGCGATGGCGAACAGGTACGTCACGCCCACCAGGGTCAGAAACAGATCGCTCGGGAATCCGGCGATGATGTCGTCGGTGTTCATTCCAACGGCGAGGGTGCCGACGAGGAACGCGGCGACGAAGCCCAGCGTCCCCATGTTGATCGGTAACAGCGTCGCGGCCACGAACATCGCCACCAGGGCGAGGATCGGGATCAGCTCAAGGGGCATAGCGGTCTCCGGGCGGGGTACGGGTATGAGCGGTGGCTCACTGGCCTAGCCAGTACACCAGTGGGGTGGATCACTGTCAAGGGTGAGGTGTGATCTGGTCAACGCCGAGGTGCGTGGCCTCGGGGTAGGGTGTGGCCCAGAGAGTAGGTGAGTCAGTGGTAGAGCAACTGAGGCCTGTCACCCGGCCACGGCTGTACGAGGTCATCGTCGAGCAGCTGTGCGTCTACATCGCCGACAACGAGATGGAGCCCGGCGATCGCCTGCCGGCCGAGCGGGAACTGGCCGCCAAGCTCGGTGTCAGTCGCGCCTCCCTCAGCCAGGCACTGGTGGCGCTGGAGGTGCAGGGCGTGGTGTCGGTCCGGCACGGTGACGGGGCCATCCTCATCCGCCGGCCCACCGAGGAACGTGCGATCAAGGCACTGCGCGAGCACGCCGATCGGATCCCGGACATCATCGAGGCGCGGGAGGCGCTGGAGGTCAAGCTGGCCGGCCTGGCCGCGCTGCGGCGGAGCGAGCCCGAAATGGCGGCCATCGACGCGGCGATCGCGAAGATGGAGCAGGAGATCGCCGCGGGTGAACGCGGTGTGGTCGGCGACGAGATGTTCCACGAGGCGATCACCACTGCGGCGCACTCGTCGCTGCTCGCCAAGCTGATGCACGAGATCTCCGGGCTCGTCCGTGAGACGCGGATCGAATCGCTGTCCCAGCAGGACCGCCCCCGTGCGTCGTTGGAGGGGCACCGGCGCATCGCCGAGGCAGTACGCCGTCAGGACGCGGACGAGGCCGCCCGCGCCATGGCCGACCACATCATGATGGTCTCCGACGTGGCGCTGCTACGCGTCGCCGACTGACTCGGCCAACGCCACCGGGATCTCGGTGTCACCCGAGATCACCTCGAACGTGCGGCCCGCCGTGGCCGGCGCATCCAGCACTCCGACGAGCACGGCGGCGACGTCGGCGCGCGGCACGCTACCGCGGCCGGTGTGCTCGGCGATGGTGACCCGACCGGTCGGCTCGTCGTCGGTGAGCAGTCCGGGTCGGACAATCGTGCTGAGAAGCCCTGTGCGTGCCCGGATCACGTCATCGGCGGAGCCCTTGGCGCGCAGGTAGGCGACGAACACCTCGTCGCCCGCGTCGTCGGGTGCTTCGGCGTCGGCGCCCATCGACGAGACCATCACGTAGCGCTGCACACCGGCGGCTTCGGCCGCGTCGGCGAGCAGGATCGCGGCGTCGCGGTCGACGGTCTCCTTGCGGGCAGCCCCGCTGCCCGGGCCGGCGCCGGCGGCGAAGACGACCGCGTCGGCACCGCGCAGATGGGTGGACACCACGCCGTTGGTCGTGTTCTCCAGGTCGAGCAGGACCGGCTCGGCGCCGGCGACACGAAGGTCGTCGGCGTGGTCGGGATTGCGGATGAGGCCCACCACCGAATCGCCGCGTGCCGACAGCAGTCGCGAGGTGATCAGAGCGATCTTGCCGTGCCCTCCGGCGATGACGACCCGCATGCGGCCTACCTCCTCCGGCGCCGCACCAGTTTCGCGAACTCCACTGTCGAACGGCGCACCGATTCGAACTCGAGCGACACCAACAATGTATCCACCATCGCGAACGGAAGTGTGGTGGCGACGGCGCCGCGGCCGTATTCGAGGTGCCAGGACCCGGGATGAATGGTCAGGCCGCGGGCGTGCCCGCGCTCCAGGCAGGTGTGCCCGCCGGGCAGCAACGGCGGCAGTCCGATGGTGTCGTCGGATTCGAGATCGTAGGAGTCGATCCGGCCCGCCAACAGGAATTTGTGGATGTCGACATGCTTGTAGCGTCCGGAAAAGCCCTGCGTACCAGTGGGGGATCCGAAGATCACCAGGTATTCGCGAGGGCTGAAGTGCAGGAAGCGGACCTTGCCGAGGACACCGCCGGCCTTGCTGCCCACCCAGCGCCCGGGTCGGTCGTCAATCAGGTCGGGATATGCGTCGGCCAGCAGTTCCACGGTGCGGGAGATGAGCGCGCCGTCATCGAGCGGCAGACCGACGACCTGCTCGGCCACTGAGTGCAGCACGCTCGGATCAACCCTGAATTTCACGCGCCGAGCACCAACGGCAGGCTGGTCGGACCGCTGGTGTCCTGCCGGCGCTGCGGGTGGACGGCGAACACGACGTGGTGTGGGTCCGGTTCGGCGGTCATGTGCGGACCAGCCCGCGCGGCCGGATCAGGCCGAGGTCGAGGTGGTTGCGCCAGCCGGGTGGGCCGTCACACACGTCGGGGATCGCGTTGATGGCGCCCATCGCGGTCCAGTCGTATCCGGGATGGCTCATGGTGCCGTCGGGTTGCCGGACTCCTTTGAGGGTCAGCTCGGTCGGTGGGTCGCCGTCGATGACGATCTCGTAGCGCGTCTCGCCCCAGTCCCAGGCCGGATCGAGTAGCTCGGGGCCGGCGGTCACATAGATGGCGTGGAAGACGATGAGCGGCTTGCCGTCCACCCAGGCGGTCCACTCGTGGCGCTGCGCGGCCACGGTACCTTTCGGGATCGCCCCGTCGGAGTGCGGGATGTCGGCAGCCGCGGTGGCGACGTCGATGGCGGCGGCGGTCACCTCGTCGATGGTCACCCCGAGGCCGTCGGCGATCATGTACATCGACTGGGCGAAGAACGGCAACCCGAGACCCAGAATGGTTGGCGCACTGAGGAATGTGTCCTTGTCATTACCGAAGCCCATCCAGTCGATGTGGTCTGTCGGCGCGTCTTTGAGCACGTCGACGACCTCGTAGACGTGGATGGTGTCGACCCGGCTCATCACGCGGGCCAGGGTGAGTGGCAGGAGGTCCCCGGCGTAACCGGGGTGGATGCCGCCGGCGTGGAATGACGTCCCCCCGGCACTGCAGGCGGCGCGGATCTGCTCGGCGGCGTCACGGAAATGCGCGCTGGGGTGGAAGAATCCCGTGGTCGTCACGACGTTCTTGCCGGAGCGCAGCAGCCGGCACACGGTGTCGACGTCCATGATGACCGGGGTGTAGAAGACGCAGTCGGCGTCCAGTGCCATCATCGCGTCGACGTCGTCGGAGGCCGTGACACCGATCGGCGCGATGCCGGCGATCTCGCCGGCGTCCTTGCCTACTTTGTCCTTGCTGTGCACCAGCACACCGGCGAGGTCGAAGACGGGGCAGGAGGCGAAGTGCCGGATGCCGACCTGCCCGACGTCACCGGTCATCCACTGGATCACCCGATAGGTCTTGTCTGACATAGGCGTTTCTCCTAGCGCGAGCCGGTGTGCAGGACACCGCGGGGCAACAGCAGGGGTAGGTCGGTGGAGGTGGCGATGCCCGTGGGCGCGGTGACCATGCGGTAGGTCATCGTGATCGGTCCGCCGGAGTGAAAACCACTGGTACCGAGCGGAAACCGCGGGTCACCGAATTGCCGTGGAACTTCGCCTCCTGTCCGGGGGCGAGGGTGACGTCGGGCATCCGGGTGAGCACCCGTTCCAGGCCCACCTGAAATTCCAGGCGAGCGAGGTTGGAACCCAGACACCTGTGTACGCCCGCGCCGAACCCGAGATGCCTGTTCTCGCGACGGTCGAGCACGCAGCGGTCCGCGTCGGGGAACATGTGTTCGTCGCGGTTGGCGGCGGCGTAGTTGACGATGACCGATTCTCCGGGGCGGAACGTGCAGCCGCTGACCTCGACTTCCTTGGCGACGGTACGGGGAATGCCGTGAATGGATCCGGCGAACCGGATGAACTCCTCCACCGCGCGGGGCAGGAGTTCGGGGTCGTTGATCAGCCGGTCCCGCTCGGCGGGGTGGGTGGCCAGGTAGTGGTAGGCGAACGACATTGCGCTGGCGGTGGTTTCGAGCCCGGCCTGCACCAGCAGCATCGCGTTGGAGACGACATCGGCGAACGCCAGTTTCACCCCGTCGATCTCGGCGGAGAGCAGCACGTCGATCATGTCATCGCGGGGCGGCTCCGTCATGCGCGCTGTCACGGCTTCGTGCAGATGCTGGTAGAGACTGCCCCAAGCTCCCATCCGCGCCTCCTCGGTGGCGCCGTTGAGGGCGGTGTCGGTCAGTTCCACACACAGCGGGACGTCATCGACGGGCATGCCGAGCAGGTACTTGAAGAACACGACGCCCGGCTGACGCCACGCCACCTCGGCCAGGTCACCGGACCCACTCTCGATGAATCCGTCGATGAGCGAGTCCGTTTCGGCGCCGATCTCGGCGCGCAGCGCCTTCATCCGTGCCGGCGAGAAGTACGGGTTGAGGACCTTGCGGAACTTCTGTTGTCGCGGTGGGTCGAGGGTGATGACGAGATCCCCGGCGAGCTGCTCGGCACCTTCGGGCGTCGGATTGCTGGAGAAGTGCTCCCAGTCCTGCAGGATCTGAACGCATTCCGCGTAGCGCACCGCGACCCAGGCACCTGAGGGGGTCGCGCTCAGGAACGGTCTGTCGGTGCGGGCGAACGGCGAGTTCTGCCGCATCACCGCGTACACGTCGTACAGGAAGTCGTTATCGTTGAAATCGGCGTGCCGCAGATCCCAGTTCTCGGCATGCCCCTCGGGTGCCTGGGTCACGGAGACTCCTGCTGCCCAGCTGCTTCGCGCGCCTGACGTGCCTCGCGTTCCTCGTGCCGGCGGACCAGCTCGCGCCAGCCGATCCGGTCGTACTTCGGCACGGGCTGGATGCCCCACTCGTCGCGGGCGGTGTCCTTGCCTTCGGCGCCCTCGGGCGGGCCGAACGCCGGGTAGGGCACCTGGCATTCCAGTTCGTCGTCGGAGTAACGCACTTTCAGCAGCTCGCTGCAGATCTCGGTGAGGCTCAGTGTGGGGTAGCCGTAGTACACCGCCATGAACGGCAGCGTGAATGCGCCTTCGATGACGAGCGCGACCAGGCAGACCAGCACGGCGCGCTTGATCCATTTGTGCATTCGCGCGTAGTACGGCGTGGTGCCCGGGGGCAGATCTTCGGTCTTCTCTTCGGAGTTTCCGACGGAGGTGGTCACAGTTGAACTCCTTAGTCCGAGAAGATTTCGCGGTTGACCGTGTGCAGATACGGAATCGCGAGGAATGGCGTGATGTAGAAGATGTCGTAGAGCCACCAGCCGATGACCGGGAACACGACCCCTGCGTAACGCACGTCGGCGTACATCGTCATGTTGAACACGTACAGGCACCAGATGAGCACACCCATCCAGCAGGTGATGATCATCCACTGATGACCCCACCGCTTCATCTGTAGGAAGCCGATCGCCGCGGCGCACCGCATCGCGAAGACGGTGAGGATCATGCCGAAGACCATCGACTTCTCACCCGGCGCGGCGGCGCCGCCGATCCACGCCTCGTTGTAGTGCCAGAAGTAGCCCGCGTCGAACATCGCGCCCCAGCCGACCATCAGCACCCGGTTGATCAGGGTGTGGTTGGCGACCAGGTCGAGTGCCCAGCCGAGGCTGTTGAGCATGCCGTCGATCAGCACCAGATAGCCGATCAGCGTGACGATCATCGGCCGGACGGACAGGCCTGCCTGCAGTGCCTGGCGCTGCAGCCACACGCCGCGCATGAAGATGGGGAGCCCGATCAGGCCCGGTGCCCACATCCCCATCAGTGCGGCGCCGGCGATCATCCATTTGTCGGCGCGGCGCTGCGCCAGCCGGGATTCGTCGTGGTGTTCCTCCAGGTTCACCGACCCGGTGACCGGCACGGTGGCGGTGACCTTCGGTCCCGACTTCCGCTTGAGCAGAGGGAGGTTCACAGCTCCCACCACCCCCGGGTGAACGACATGTAGAGCTGGATTCCGAACATCGCCAACAGGTATCCGTAGACCACGACCTGCAGGATGATCAGTGCCTTCTTGCGGTTCTTTTCCTTCTGGTCGACCATGTCGTTTCCTTCCTAGCGGTTCGGGCTCGGGCTGTCGGCGTCGGCAAGGCTGGCCGCGGCCACCTCGCGCAAGCCTTCGGAGATGGCGCCGTCACTGGACAGAGGTGCGAGCACGCACGCCTCAGCCGCCTCCAGTTCTGTTGCGCCGGCGGCGATCAGCTGTGCCGCGGTGACCAGCACGCGGGTCGAGGGCGGTTCGAAGTGGAACGCTTCGTCGGCGGTGCGGATCGCGGTGGCGCACCGCACCAGCCGCTCGGCGGTGGGCAGCCCGACGCCGGTTTCTGCGACGATGACCGCAGCCTCCCGCTCCGGCTCCAGGTACTGCATCGGCAGGGTCACGAACCGTTGTCGGAACGACGGTTTGAGCTCTTTGAGCGAGCTGCGGTAGGCCGGGTTGTACGAACAGACCAGCATGAACGTTTCCGGTGCGTGCACCACTTCGCCTGCGCGGTCGAGATAGAGGGTGCGCCGGTGATCGGTCAGCGAATGCAGTACGGCAAGCGAGTCGTGCCGCGCCTCGACCACCTCGTCGAGGTAGCAGATGGCACCGGTCTTGACCGCACGGGTCAGCGGGCCGTCGGTCCAGGTGACGTCACCACCGGTGACCATGAACCGCCCGACGAGATCCGAACTCGTCAGGTCGTCGTGGCAGCTGATGGTGACCACGGGGCGACGCAGCAGCAGACCCATGTGCTCGACGAGGCGGGTCTTCCCGCATCCGGTCGGGCCGGTCAGCATCACCGGC
The DNA here is from genome assembly GCF_001552715.1 of Mycolicibacterium vaccae NBRC 14118 = CIP 105934. Taxonomy (GTDB): domain Bacteria; phylum Actinomycetota; class Actinomycetes; order Mycobacteriales; family Mycobacteriaceae; genus Mycobacterium; species Mycobacterium vaccae. The sequence goes on from NZ_BCRS01000009.1 coordinate 44,321, forward strand.
AGCCGTTGCTGATAGGCCTGTTCGAACAGCTGGACCTCGGTGCCGTTCGCGAGATAGGTGTCGTTGCTCGGGGTCATGCGGCTACCAGCTCTCGGTGGACGTGGGCGAGGACGCGGGGGAGGTCTTCGACGCGACGGATCCGTTGGGATCGGCGCGGCCCGAACACCTCGGGGAGAGGGTCCACGCGAGTGGGTCCGATGCCGACGTAGTACACGGAGACACCGGCATCGTTGGCCTCTTCGACGGCGTGGGCGGCGTCTGCCCACGCGTAGTGGCCTTCGTAGCCTTCGTCGGAGATCAGGCCGTCACCGAGCACGATGAGTAGTCGCCGCTCTGCAGGCTGGTCGAGCAGGCGGCTCGTCAGGTGGCGTAGCGGGGCGCCGAGTCGGGTGTAGCCCCCGGTGGACAGGCCGAGGCTGCCCGGAGGTACGAACCGGCGATCGGTGAAATCCTTGAGGCAGGTCACCTCGACCCGGTGGCGCGTGTTTCCGGTGAACGTGAAGATTCCGTGTCGCTCCCGGGCACTCGTCATCGCGCGGGACAGCGCGTCGGCGCACGTCAATTCCAGCTTGAACACCGTGCCGCCGTGGACACCGAGTGACGAGCTGCCGTCGAGGAGCAGCGCAGTGGTGACGTCGCGGGCCGTCGGCAGCAGCTCGCGAAAGATGCGGGGCTCGACGGCTTCACCGGTGGACACGTCGATGTAGTGGCCGACGTACTGGTCGACGTCGATGTCCGACCCGTCTTCGAGGCGGTTCACCATCGACCGGTGGGTGTTCTTCTCGAACCACTGCCGGACGTCGACGGCGATCGGTCCCGGCTCCACGGTGCTGCCCGGGTGCGCCTGTTCGAGGACGGCGACGTGGTCGCGCATGAAGCTTCTGGTCCACATGTTCCACTCCGGGTACGGGATGCCCGGGCGGTGGTCGGGGGTGATGTCGAGGTCGTTCTCGTGGGGTCGGCTCGGTGGGGGCAGGTTCGGGTTCCGAACGCCTCCGTCACCGCCGGCGGGTACGGAATGCGGTTGGGGTGACCGCTTCTCGTTCATCGTCCACGGCAACCGCCCGAAAGTCCGTCGGAGCTTGTCCGACATGCTCTGCGGCGCGGTGTACGCCCGGGGCAGTGCGCCCAGCAGCGGATCGACGACGAGTTGCCCGCGGGTGCGGGCCAACGCTATCGCCAGGTTGATCATCTCCTTGGCGTCCATGTCGGCGGGAGCGGGTTCGAGTGTGGGCAGAAGTCGTTGCATCTCGGTGAGCAGACCGGGCCACCTCTCGGCGACCCAGCCCAGGGCGACACCCGCCTCGACGAGCGCCAACGCACTGAGCTCGCGGCCGGCGAGCTCGTTGAGCCGGTAGTCGGTGACACGTTCCTTGGACGGCGAACACTGAAGGGCCACACCGCAGGTCAAGGTCCGGCGGGTCCATTCCCGGCTGGTGACGGGATGCGGGACGTGCACGATGTCGAGCATCGGACTGAGCCCGAAGCCGCGGTGCTGTCCGCTGACCAGATGGACACCTGTGCGCCGCCGGTCGCTGAGCGCGACCGCGGTCAGGGCGCAACTGCGTTCTATCGCCAGAGCGTGTGCTGCGGAGATTTCTGACATCGTCGGCGGCGACCTCAGAACGTTCCGAGGTTGGAGAACATCCAGTACCAGAACCAGATGATCAGCCCGGTGCCGCCCCACGCTCCGACGTAGCGCAATATTTCCCAGATCCATCCGGCCATGTCAGTTCTCCTCGCAGAAGGGGTTTTTCGGGGTGGTCACCGGGCCTCCAGGCCTCGTCGGGCAGTGACGATCAGGTTGGCCAGCATCGCGTCGCGGGTCTCGCTGTTCGAAACGGTGGTTAGCACGCCGTAGACGCCGAGCAGGAAGAACGCGGCGCTGAAGAACGCGTCCACTTCGGGATGGACCTCACCGTCACCGCGGGCCCGCTCGATCTCACGGACCAGCGACACGATGACCGGGTGTTCCGACCATTCGTCGTTGTCCGGCCGGGTCGGTGAGAAGTGCAGCGCCAGGAGTTCTCGAAACAGCAGCGGGCCGAGGCGTTCCTCCAAGCCGGCGATCAGTGCGACCACCTTGGCCAGAGCTCCCGCGAGGTCGTGCGCGCGCCCCAGGTATCGCGCGAATTCCGCTGCCATGCGCGACTCTTCGCGTCTCTCCAGTTCCAGTAGGACATGCTCCTTGCTGGGGAAGTGGAAGAAGAAGGTGCCGTGCGCGACGCCGGCAGCCGACACGATCGCGCCCACGTCAGCGCCCGCCATACCTGAGGCCTGGAACTCGGCGATGGCCGCGCCGAGTATCCGCTCGCGGGTCTGCAAGCGGCGAAACTCCCGCGCGGACTGCTTGATCTGAGGTGTCATGGTGGCCACCGCACTCAGTCCACGAAGATCTCGCGGTTGACCGAATGCAGGTACGGGATCGCCAAAAACGGTGTGATGTAGAAGATGTCGTAGAGCCACCAGCCGACCACGGGCAGCACCACCCCGGCGTACCGGACGTCGGCGTACATGGTCATGTTGAACACGTACAGGCACCAGATCACAATGCCCATCCAGCAGGTGATGATCATCCACTGATGTCCCCAGCGCTTCATCTGCAGGAATCCGATGCCCGCAGCGATCCGCATGGTGAAGACGGTCAGGATCATGCCGACTTCCATGGCTTTCTCGCCCGGGCCCGCCGCACCGCCGAGCCAGAGTTCGTTGTAGTGCCAGAAGTATCCGGCGTCGAACATCGCGCCCCAGCCGTTCAACAGGATCCGGGCCAGGATGGTGTGGCTGGCGACCAGGTCGAGGGCCCAGCCGACGGTGTTGATCGCGGCGTCGATGATGACGAGGTAGCCGATCAGCGTGACGAGCATGGGGCGTACGGACAGCCCGTCGCGCTGCGCCTTGCGGAGCAGCCACACGCCGCGCAGGAACAGCGGCAGCCCGAAGATGCCCAGCGCCGCGGTGCCGATCAGAAGGCTTCCGGAGATGAGCCACTTGTCGGCCTGGCGCTGTGCGAGGCGGGACGCCTCCATGTGCTCGTCGAGTCCGCTCGCCGGCGGCCGCGGGGTGAGGTCGCTGCTGCGATCTCGCCCCCGTCCCAGCGTCGGCAGATTCATATTTGCTGACTATAGTCAGCGGCAAGCGGTAGTCAACTACCGATTCCCGGCCGCCCTTAAACTGCCGAGGAGGCGCCAAATCGCCTTATGGGCGCCGAAACTGTGCGATCGAGTGCCTTGTGGTCTACGCACGGACTCACCGGAAACGCTGAAACCGTTGACCTGGGTCAGGGGATGTCGTTAGATGGGCTCACCTCAACGAGGAGGAATCACATGGCGCTCGAACAGTTCAATCTGGAGGGACAAGTCGCTATCGTGACCGGCGCGGGCAAGGGCGTCGGCCAGGGGATAGCGCGGGTGCTCGCCGAGTCCGGAGCTGTCGTGATCGGCACCGCGAGAACGGAATCCGACATCGCCGGCACCATCGCGGATATCGAGGAATCCGGTGGTAAGGGCTTGGCGCTGGTCGCCGACGCGATGAGCAGACCGGACGGCGAACGGGTGGTCAGCACCACTGTCGAGCAGTTCGGGAAAGTTGACATCCTGATCAACAACGTCGGAGGTTCCACCTACGCGCGGTTCCTCGACATCACCGACGACGACTTCCGGCATACCTTCGACTGGTGCGTCACCTCGGCGTTCATCATGAGCCAGCTGGTGGCACCGCACATGATCGACGCGGGGCGCGGCTCCATCGTCAACATCTCGTCCGGCTCGGCCAGGTTCGGCATCCGCGCTCTGACCGCCTACTGCGTGGCCAAGGGCGGTCTGGAGGCGCTGACCCGGGCGATGGCCCAGGAGCTGGCCCCGAAGATCCGGGTGAATGCGATCGCGTTGGGCTCGTTCGCCACGGACGGGTTGCAGTCGAGCCTCGACATGCTGCCCGGGTCATTGGAGAAGATGAAGGAAGCGACGCCCCTGCATCGCCTCGGCAACGTGGAAGACCTCGGGAGGTTGTGCGTCTACCTGTCCACGCGCGACTGCTATGCCACCAACGCGACCTTCCATGTGGACGGCGGTATCGATTCGAACAACTCGCCGTTGCCGATCCCCGACTACTGATCGAGAACGGAATCTGTGATGCGTCGAGTAGTGCAGTTCTCCACGGGAAATGTCGGCAGGCACTCGCTGCGGGCGATCATCGGTCGGCCGGATCTGGAGTTGGTCGGGGTTCATGCCGCCGGTGCGGACAAGATCGGCCGCGATGCCGCCGAACTGTGCGGGTCGTCCGAGCCGACGGGGATCCTTGCGACGGACGACCTCGACGCGTTGATCGCGCTGAAGCCGGACTGCGTCGTCTACACGGCGCTGGGCGAGACGCGCCCGATGGAGGCGATCGGGCAGATGTCCCGGTTCCTCGCCGCGGGGATCAACGTCGTCGGCACGTCGATGGTGTGGCTGGTGACGCCGCATCAGACCGACGGGTGGCTGCGGGAGCCGCTGGAGCAGGCGTGTGCCGCCGGCGGCGCGTCGCTGTATGTCAACGGGATCGACCCCGGCTACTCGGGTGACACCGCCGTGCATGCCGCGCTGAGTCTGGTCACCCGCGCGGAGTCGGTCACGGTGCGGGAGATCTTCGACTACGGCAACTACGACGACTACGAGTACACCGGCACCGCAATGGGTTTCGGCACGGCCCCCGACGACGATCTGCCGATGGCGTTCCAGCCCGGCGTCATCACGTCGATGTTCGGTGGGCTGATCCGTAATCTCGCCCACCACCTCGGCGTGCCCCTGGACGACGTACGGCAGCGCTTCGAGCCGTGGTACACCCCGGAGCGCATCGAATGCACGATGATGACCGTCGAGCCGGGCCGGCTGGCGGGCGTGCGGTTCGCCGCGCAGGGGATGCGGGGCGATGTCCCGGTGATCACCGTGGAGCACACCACCCGGCTGACGCCTGCGGCCGCACCGGAGTGGGAGTACCCGCCCGAGGGCCACTCCGGAGTGCACAAGGTCATCGTCGAAGGCGAGCCGCGCATCGAGGTGAGCACCCACCTGTCCCACCCCGTGCTCGACGTGACCGACGCCGGCTGCCTGTCCACGGCGGCCAGGGTGGTCAACGCGATCGACTGGGTCTGCGGCGCGCCGGCGGGCCTGGTCGCCGTGGACGACATACCGCCGACGGCGATGATCCGCGGCCTGATGTGGTGACCGGACGACGAAATTCCTGTCATGGGCAGCTCCGGCCGGACTTTAGGCTGGCTGCATGGGGGAATCCTACGACGTCTGGCAGCTCTCGGAGTCGTGGCGTATCCGCTTCGCGTACTTCCAGACCTACGGTCCCGTGCGGTCCAATCGGGAAGGCAGGCAGGCCTATTGCGCGCTGAGTCTGTGGGACAGGCAGCGCATCTCGTGGAATGTGTTCGCATTGCTGTTCGGGCCGGCCTACTTCGTGGCCAAAGGCATGTGGCGCAAGGGCGTCACGTTCCTGCTGCTGGCGTGTGTGCTGTCGGTGGCCGTGGTCGCCGTCGACCCCGGGGCCACCCCGGTGCGGGCCGTGGTTCTGGTCGTGCCGGTGCTGTCGATGGCCACCGCGAACTATGCCTACTACCTGCACGTGGTCGAGGACAGCCGGTCGTGGAACCCGTGGGAAGGCCGATTCGGCCGCCGGTGATCCGCGGTGGTCAGCGGGTGGCACGCGCGATCGCGGCCACCACGTCCTCCCTGGTCTGGGGCCGCCCGAAGTAGTAGCCCTGCGCCAGGTCGCAGCCCATCGTCCGCAGCACGTCGGCCTGGTGCTCGGACTCCACACCCTCGGCCACGACGGGCAGTCCGAGCGCGTCGGCAAGGCCCGCGACCGCTTGCAGCAGCGGCGGTGGCGACGACGCCGGGGTGATCGAGGCGATGAAGAACGCGTCGAGCTTCAACAGGTCGGTGGGCAGATTCTGCAGCCTGCTCAACGACGAGTAGCCGGTGCCGAAATCGTCGATGGCGATCCGGATTCCGTGCCGCCGAAGCTGTAGCAGCGCGTCGATCGACGCGGGTCTGTCGACGTCGAGCACGCTCTCGGTGACCTCGAGGACCAGTTGGCCGGCCGGCCAGCCCGTCGAGGCCAGTGTCTGGACCACCCGGCCGACATAGCCCGGTTCGACCAGCTCCAGCCCGGAGACGTTCACGCTCACGGACAGCTCCAGCTCCGGTGACTGCTGTTGCATCCACGTCGCGTCCAGGCACGCCCGGCGCAGCACGTACAGGTCGAGCGGGCCGATCAGGTCGTTGTCCTCGGCGACCCGGACCACCTCGGCGGCATTGAGTTCGGGTCCCAGCGCCGGCGACCACCGCAACAACGCTTCGACACCCACCACGGCGTCGTCGACCAGGCGGACGACGGGCTGGTACCGGACGTTGATCGTCTCGGTAACCAGCGCGTCATGCAGTTGCAGCGCCAGCGGCGGCAGCCGCGGGGATTCGACCATGGTGCGGTCGCGGCCGATCGAGCGGGACCGCCGCAGGGCGAGTTCGGCGCGTTCGACGACCGGCGAGGCCGACTCTCCGTGATCCCACGCGCTGACCCCGGCGGAGAACTCCCGCGCGCTGTCCGCGCGGAGCATCTCGGTCAACGCGAACGCGGCCTGCTCGGTCGTACCGGGCAGCAGCAGCGCGAACTCGTTCTCGCCGCGCCGGGCCAGGACCTGATCCGGGGCCAGCCTGCTCTGCCATGTCGCGGTGAGTTGACGCATCAGCGCATCGCAGGCCCGCTCGCCGAATCCGTCGTGGATCGCGGTGTAACCGTCGACCGCGATCAGGACGACCGCTGGTCCGTGCCCTGCGGCCGGGGCCCGGAGAATCTCGGCATTGAGCGCCCGGTCGAACCCCCGGCGGTTGGGCACCCCGGTCACCTCGTCGAGCTCGGCCTTGGACACGATCCGGCCGAGGATGGCGATGACCGTCCCGATCGCCGCCGTGACGGCGGACGTGGTGACACCGGTCCAGCCGGGCACTCCCGGCGTGAGGGTCAGCACCGTCAGGCAGCATGTGATCGCGAGCCCGACGTACACCACCGCGGTGGGCCACGTGACGAAGAACGCCGCGCACGCCACGAACACGTACAGCGTCGCAAACGACACCGCTGCCGGCCCGATGGACCCGTCGACGGTCACGGTGATCAGCGCGATCGCCGACAGCACGAGCAGATGGAAATGCCACCACCTCAGCCGCGCTCCGATCAGCAGCACGCAGACCCCGATGAACGCGGCGACGGCGGCGTTGCGGTACTGCACCCCGGCACTGTGGAAATGCGCCGGGGCCACCGTGGTCACGAGTGCGACCAGGACGCCGCCGACAAGGAAGCAGGCACCGGCGGTGCGGGCCATGAGTGCCGGCGTTGCGATGCCCGGCCACATCTGCGCGCGTTTCACCGCGGCCCGGCCAGCCCGCACCCACCCCACGCCGCCATGTTAGCTGGGGCGGCCACCCGTCTCGGTAGGCTTCGGCCGCGCGGCGGGGCCGCGGAGGCGATCGCGCAGCTCGCGCTTGAGCACCTTGCCGTAACTGTTCTTGGGCAACTCGTCGAGGAACTCGTAGCGTTTGGGGCGCTTGAATCGCGCGATACGCTCCAGCAGATGAGCGTCCAGGTCGACGGCAGAGACCTCGCCGACGACGAACGCCACCACCACCTCACCCCATTCGTCGTCGGGCGCTCCGACCACCCCGGCCTCGAAGACGCCGGGATGCTCCAGAAGCACCTCCTCGACCTCGCGCGGATAGATGTTGCTGCCGCCGCTGATCACCACGTCCTTGGACCGGTCCCGCAGGGTCAGGAACCCGCCCGCGTCGAACGACCCCATGTCTCCGGTCCGCAACCAGCCGTCGCACAACGTCGCCTCGGTCGCGCTCGGGTTGTTCCAGTAACCGGACATCACGACGTCCCCGCGGCAGACGATCTCACCGATCTCGTCGATCCCCGCAGGCGTGCCGTCGGCACCCCATACGGCGACCTCGACGCCCGAACGCGCGTAGCCGACCGAACCGAGCACCTCGTCGGGGGCCCAACCTTCCCCGGCCAGGTGATCGGCCCGCCGCAACCCGGTGATCGTCATCGGCGCCTCGCCCTGCCCGTACAGCTGCACGAAGACCGGCCCGAACGCCGCCATCGCCTTCTTCAGGCTGTCGACGTACATCGGTCCGCCGCCGTAGACGATCGTGTTCAGATTCGCCGGGCACGCACGTCCGGTCTGGACCAGCCGTGCCACCATCGTCGGCGCCAGGAATGCGCTGCAGCCGGGATGCCGATCGCACAGGTCCAGGAACTCGTCGGGATCGAACGTCCCGGAAGCGGGCACCACCTGGCGTGCACCGCGCGAAACATAGGGCGGCACATAAAGACCTGAGCCGTGTGACATCGGGGCGCCGTGGACCAGGCTGCAGTTCTGGTCGGGGGAGTCGAAGTCGGCCAGATGCGAGACCGTCATCGCCATCAGGTTGCGATGGGACAGCATCGCGCCCTTGGACCGGCCGGTGGTGCCGCTGGTGTAGAACAGCCAGGCCAGTGACGCGGGGTCGGTGCGCCGCGGCGGGGCGAGCGGCGTCGCCGCGCAGCGGCTCTGGTACTCCTCGGCGCCGATCACCTCGATCGGGACCGCGGTGACGGGCCGTAGCTGCGCGCCGATCGTCGGCGATGCGAACACCCGGGCCGCACCGGAGTCGTCGAGGATCTGCTCCATCTCCCGTGGATGCAGCTTGTAGTTCACCGGGACGAACACGCACTCGGCCGCCCAGATCGCGAACATCAGCTCGATGATCTCCGGAGTGTTCTGGCTGGCCACCGCGATCCGCGCACCCGGCCCGAACTCGCCGAACGAGCCGGCAAGCCGTAACACCCGCTCGCGCAGCGACACCCACGAATGGACCTGGTCTTCACCGTGATACACCGCGCCGCGGTCGCCGTGCCGCGCCGCGGCCTGGTCGAGCAGGGCGAACAGGTTCACGACGGCGACCCGTCCGGAACCCAGGTGGAGGTGAGGGCGAAGTCGGACAGGTACTTGGTCGAGCTCCAGCCGCCGTCGACGACGATCGTCTGCCCGTTGATGAAACTGCCGCCCTCCGAACACAGGAACGCCACCGTCGACGCGATGTCCTCGACGCGGCCGAGCCGCTGGTGGGGGGTCATCTCGATGTTGATCTTGCGGAAGCGCTCGTCCTCCAGTCGGGAGGCCACCATCGGGGTCAGGGTGACGCCGGGCGCCACGGCGTTGCACCGGATGCCCTGCGCACCGTACTGGCACGCAATGTGGTTCGTCAGCGCGGTCAGGCCGCCCTTGGCCGCCGAGTAGGCCCCGCCGCGCAGCCCGCCCACGACGGCGAACGTCGACGTCACGTTGATGATCGCCGAGCCGGGCTGCATGTGCGCGAGCACGTCGCGCGCCAACCGGAACGGGGCCCGCAGCATGATGCCCAGGAAGCGGTCCAGGGTTTCGTCGTCGGTTTCGTGCAACGGCTTGGGGCTGCCGATTCCGGCGTTGTTGACCAGGAAATCGATGCGGCCCCAACGCTCCAACGCCGCGGCGACGATACGCTGCGGAGCGTCGTCGTCGGTCAGGTCGACTGCCAGCGTGGCGATCCGGCCCGGCTCCGGCGCGGCCTTCTCCAGCTCGGCGAGCCGGCCGGGATCGCGGCCCGTGCCCAGCACCGCCATGCCTTGGGCGGCCAGTGTCGTCGCGCAGCCGAATCCGATGCCGCTGCTGGCGCCGGTGACGATCGCTACCTGCATGTCACGTTTCTCCTTCACGCGGGTTTCCGACGAGCACCGCTCTGAGCGCGTGCTTGAGGACCTTGCCCGCATCGTTTCTGGGCAGGGTGTCGACGAGCAGCACCTGCTCGGGGGCTTTGAACTTCGCGACGCCGTGCGCCACCAGGAAATCCCGGAGTTCGGCGACTCCGGGCGACTGCGGGCCGGCGGACACGATCGCCGCGCACGCCCGCTCCCCGGTGCGCGGGTCGGGAACGCCGACGACCGCGATCTCGGCGATCTGCGGATGCGTGACGAGAATGTCCTCGACCTCTTTGGGGGAGATGTTCTCGCCGTTGCGGATGATCAGGTCCTTGGCCCGGCCGGTCACCACGAGATGGCCGTCTTCGGTGAGCCGGCCGAGATCGCCGGTGCGGAAATAGCCTGCGTCGTCGAATGATTCGGCACCGTCCTGCGGGTGCAGGTATCCGGTGAACATCTGCGGGCCGCGGGTCCGGATCTCGCCGTCGACCAGTCTGACGTCGGCGATGCCCGGCCGGCCGTCGGTGTCGGCGGCACGGTCGACGTCGTCGAGTGATCCGACCGTGGTCACCGGCACCTCGGTCGAGCCGTAGACCCGGCTCACCGCGGCCTTGTCGAAATAGTCGGTGGCGCTGCGGATCAGCGCAGGCGGCACCGACGCGCCGCCGCAGATGAACACCTTCAGGTCAGGGAGCCTGGTGTCGGCCCGGCGCGCGGCGGCCAGCAGACCGTTCAGGAACGGGGTGGCCCCGGCCATGTGGGTGCACCGGTGCTCACGCATCAACGCCACCGCCGCGTCAGGATCCCACCGGTCCATCAGGACGGCCTGTGTGCCGAGCAGCAGCGGGCATTCGAACGCGTAGATGGACCCGCCGATGTGTGCGATCGGGGAGGGGACCAGGAAGGTGTCGCCCGGGTCGATGCGCCAGTGCGTGCCGAGCTGACCGATCAGTGCGCCCAGCGACTCATGGCTGTGCAGCACACCTTTCGGACGTCCCGTGGTGCCGGAGGTGTACATGATCATCCGGGTGGCGGCCGGGTCCGGCGCGGGCAGTGGCCGGTCGCGCTCCTCGGCACACAGACCGCCCAGCGACAGGCGCCCCGGCTCACCCCGGACGACGACGACCTCCGGCGGGGACGGCAGGGCGGCGACCACCCGGTCCAGCATCGCGGCGTAGTCGTGACCGCCGAAAGTGTGCGGGATGAAGACGGCGCGGCTACCTGCGTCGGCGAGGATGAACGACAGCTCGCGGTCGCGCAGCGACGGCAGGATCGGGTTGACCACCATGCCGGCCAGCGTCGCGCCGAGGTAGACGACTGCGGCCTCGTGCCAGTTCGGCATCATGAACGACACCACGCTGCCCGCCGGCATCCGGTGCAGCAGCACCTGCGCCAGACCCGTCGCCGAAGAGAGCAGCTCCGCGCAGCTCAGCGCTACTGCGCCGTCCCGCAGCAGCACCCGGTCCGGGGTGTCACGGGCGGCGTCCCGCAGCGCGTCGGCCAGGAGGACACTCATGACGCGTCCCGGCTCAAGCCCGACGGGTTCACCCGACGCATGGTCATCGCGTGCCGGAACCTCGACGACGGGTGGGTGTTCACCGTCACCTGGGCGATCTCCCCGTCGGAGGTGGTGTAGCTGCGCTGCATCTGCAGTGCCGCGGTGCCCGCCGCGATCTGCAGCCGGGCGGCCAGGCCGGTGTCGAGTACCACCGCCGAGATCTCCTGGTGGACCTCGACGATGCTGACGCCGAACAGATCCTCGATCAACGGGAAGATCGGGCCGCTGTGACGTTGCAGCAGCCGGCCCACCGCGGCGAAACTGCGGTTGATGAAGTACTCGGTGCGACAGATCGGCGCGGTGGCGTCGTCGGCGCGCCGGTATCCGGTCACCGCGAGCCATTCCGACCCCGAGGTCAGCCCGGTGCGCGCGGCCAGGGCGTCGTCAACGGTCACCATCGAGTTGGTCTCGATGGCGAACCTCGCGCCCTGGGCGAACGCGAGCAGGTCGTCGATCGACACGACGTCCTGGGCATAGGAGTTCGTGCTGGGCCGGGGGACCACCAGAGTTCCTGCGCGGGGCCGGGATTCGACCAGGTTGTCCTCCCGCAGCCGGCGCAGTGCCTCGCGGATCGTGTACCGGCTGACCGCGAAGCGTTCGCACAGTTCGTGCTCGGTGGGCAGGTGTGAACCCACCGGGTAGACCCCGTCGACGATCTCCTTACGCAGTGTGCGCGCCACCTGCAGGTAGCGGTGATCACCGGCGGTGGCGGTCATATCCGGGCGACCGCCAGCACGCTGCCGTCGCCGTCAGCCGAGACGTAAAGGGTGCCGTCGGGCCCGGAGGTGATCCCGGCGAACGGTCCCTGCGGGCCGGAGAACGGCGGCATGCCCTTGAGAGGTTTGGGCTCGACCCCCGGTGGCGCGCCCACCGCGAGCCCGGACGCGATCGTGGTGCGCGCCTTGGTGTCCAGGTCGAACTCGACAAGCTCCTTGGCGCCGGCGTCCACGATGTAGAGCCGGCCGTCGCGCACGTGCAGGCCCTGCGGCCGCTGCAACCCGTCGACGACGGTGTCCACCCCGTCGGGGCCGACGCGCACCACCCGGCCTGCCCCCGACTCGGCCACCATCGGCGCGCCCCGCGGATCGACCGCCACACCGACGGGCTCGCGCAGTCCCGAGGCCAGTGTGTCGGTGACACCGTTGCGCAGTGCGAGCACGCGGCCGGTCCCGAGCTCGGCGAACACGATCGTGCCGTCGGTGTCGACGTCGACACCGTAGAGCTGGTCGAAATCGGTGGCCAGGAAATCGGTTTCACCGTCGTCGGGCCGGTAGCGGGCCACCTGACCGCCCGAGGTGGTGACGACGAACACGCCGCCGCCCACCGCCGACACCCCGCGCAGGAACCCGGGATAGCCGGGGGAGAACAGCATCCCGGTGGTCTGCAACGCCCCGTCCGACGCCACCCGGTAGAAGTAGGTGCCGTCGGCGACGTAGAGCGCGCCGTCGGAGACGGTCAGGTCCAGCGGCCAGTTCAGGCCGCCGGGCAGCAGCGTCGAGGTGCGCCCGTCGCGGTGGATCTCGGTGATCTCCCCGGTGAAGTTCGACGCGAACAGCCGGTCGCCGACCAGCGTCAGGTTGTCCAGTCCCGGGTTGAGCTGGGCGAGAACGGTTTTCTCGCCGGTGCGCGGGTCGATGCGCAGCACCTGCCCGCTGGCGACCTGGGTGGAGACGATGAAGCCCTCGGAGTCGAACTTCACCGCGTCGGGCACCCCGAGATCGGCGGCCACCCGCTGCGGTTCGCCTCCGTCGGGGTCCACCCGCCAGATCTCGTTCGCCGTCATCAGCGGGTAGTAGAGCAACCCGTCCGGGCCGACCTCCATCGCGTTGGGGGAGGGGAGGTTCTCCAGCAGGATGCGGGGCGTCCCGCCGTCGAGCGGAAGTTCCATCAACCGGCCGCCGTCCCGGCATTCGCCGACGAACAACCGGCCCCGGTGCACGGTGATGCCGTTCGCGCAGGGGAGGTCGTCGCGCAGCACCCGGGTGCGGCCCGCGGTGTCGCGGGCGCTGACCCGGCCGTCCATCACCTCGGTGGCGAACAGCGTCCCGTCGTCACCGAAGGCCACGTCGTCGGGCGCGACGATGTCGCCGCCCTTGGCGCTGACCGTCGCCAGTTCGCCGGTCGCGAGGTCCAGCGCGCTGATCTGGCTGCCCGTCACCTGGGCGACGTAGACGCGCCCGTCCGGTCCGGTGCGCAGGCCGTTCGCGCCGAACAGCCGGCTCGGCGCGGTCATCCTGCGGACCTGCCATCCGTCGGCGACGGACGGGTCGGGTGCGGCGTACCGGGCATTCATGCGTCGGACGTTAGCAAGCGTCCCTAGTCCAGACAATAGATCGGCAATGACCGCTTGAGGGGCCTTGACGGCCACATAACGCCTGCGGAATAGTGTTCTGCAATATGCAGAGCATCATTATTTGTCCGGACAAGTGACGTGACAGCAACGGGGATCTCACTCGATCTCGACGGTCGGATCGTCGTCGTCTCCGGCGCCGGTGGCGGAGGTATCGGCACCACGGTCGCCCGGCTGGCCGCCGAGGCCGGTGCCACCGTGGTGGCGGTCAGCCGCAACGCGGACAACCTCGACGAACACATCGCGCCGCTGGCCGGTCAGGGCCTGTCCGTGGTTCCGGTCGTCGCCGACGCCTCCACCGACGACGGCATCGCGACCGTGCTCGACCGGGTCCGCCGCACCGACGGGCGGCTGTACGGCCTGGTGAACATCGCCGGCGGGGCCGCCCCGTCGACGTGGATGCCGTCCACCCGCGTCACCCGCGAGGACTGGCGCGCCCTGTTCGCCGCGAACCTCGAGACCGCGTTCTTCATGAGCCAGGCGGTGAGTCGGGAGTTACGCGCCGAAGGGCTGACGGGGTCGATCGTCTCGGTGTCTTCGATCAGCGGCATGAACACCGCGCCGTTCCACATCGCCTACGGCACGGCCAAGGCAGCCGTCGTCGCGATGACGCGCACGATGGCCGTGGAACTGGCCACCGACGGCATCCGGGTCAACGCCGTGGCGCCCGGTGTCACCGAGACGGCCGCGTCGCGCATGTATGTCGACGAGGACCCGGAGCGGGACCGCACCGCCATCGCGATGGGACGCCGCGGCACCCCGGAGGAGCAGGCCGGCGCGATCCTGTTCCTGCTCTCCGATCTGTCCAGCTACATCACCGGTCAGACGCTGCTGGTCGACGGTGGGCTGAACCTGAAGTGGAGCCACCTGGGCGCCGACAACACGTCGCTGTTCCTCAAAGACGAGTCCTTCCGAGAAGCCATCAGCAGGCCCTGAAAGGAAGAGCAATGACCCACACAGAATCCGATCTCGACGCCGCGATCGAGGTGGACGGCGAACCCGACGACTCGACGGGCCGGATCGCCGAGGACCTGTCCGATCCGATGACCATCCCGGTCGAGGCGTACATCTCCGAGGAGTACGCCCGCGCCGAGCGAGACCGGTTGTGGCGCAAGGTGTGGCAGCAGGTCGGCCGGGTCGAGGAGATCCCCGAGGTCGGCAGCTACCTGACCTACGACATCCTCGACGACTCGATCATCGTCGTACGCACCGGGGAGACCACCTTCGCCGCGCACCACAACGTGTGCATGCACCGCGGCCGCAGACTCGTCGACACCCCCGAGGGCGCGAAGAACGCCGTCGGCCGCGCGCGCAAATCGTTCGTCTGCGGCTTCCACGGGTGGACCTACGGTCTGGACGGCACCTGCACCCACATCCGCGAACAGGACGACTGGAAGGGCACGCTGAGCCCGCGCAACACCCATCTGGCCCCCGTGCAGGTCGACACCTGGGGCGGCTGGCTGTTCGTGAACATGGACCCCGACTGCGAGCCGTTGGCCGACTACCTGTTCCCGGCGTCGAAGATCCTGGAGCCGTTCGGTCTGGAGAACATGCGCTACAAGTGGCGCAAATGGCTGTACTTCGACTGCAACTGGAAAGTCGCGATGGAGGCCTTCAACGAGACCTACCACGTGTTCACCACCCACCCGGAATTCAACAGGTTCGGCGAGTTCAAGGGCTGGGCCAAAGCTCAGGGCAAGCACAGCAACATCGGCTACGACGCGCCCAAGGGGATGGACGAGACCAAGTCGAAGATCCGCCTGGGCACCGGTGATCCGCGCATCTCGACCGCCGAGATGCAGGTCTACACCATGGAGGAGACCAACGCGACCACCACGCAGACGCTGGTGAACGCCGCCAAACGGCTGGTCGACGAACTGCCCGAGGGCACCCCCGCCGACCAGGTGCTGCAGCACTGGCTTGCCTCGGCGCGCCGCGACGACGAGGCCCGCGGCGTGATCTGGCCGACGATCCCGCCGGACATCCTGGGGCAGAGCGGCACCGCGTGGCAGGTATTCCCGAACTTCCAGATCGGGCAGGGCCTGACCAGCGCACTGTGCTACAGCGCACGCCCCGATCCGAGCTACGACCCGAACAAGTGCATCTTCGAGGTCGCGGTCTTCGAGCTGTACCCGAAAGGCCAAGAGCCCGAGACGGAATGGGCCTACACCCCGAAGGATTCGCCGAACTGGCTGTCGGTGTTGCCGCAGGACTTCTCGAACATGGCCGCGGTGCAGCAGGGCATGAAATCGGCCGGCTTCCCGGGCACGCTGCCGAACCCCTACCGCGAGCGCAGCACCGTCAACCTGCACCACCAGCTGGCCAAGTACATGGGGACCGGCGCGCCCCGTGAGCTTTAGCGAATCCGGCGCGCTGAAGCACCTTCGGCGTCGCATTGCGCGCCGAATTCGCCCCGAGAAGGAGGAACTGTGGAGACCTGCGGGCCGACTGACACGCCCACCGACATCGACATCCCGGCGCTGCGCGACAAGTACGCGCGGGAGCGGGCCAAGCGGCTGCGTCCGGAGGGCGGGTCGCAGTACCTGGAGCTCGACGGCGATTTCGCCGAGTTCTACGAGGTGGACCCCTACACGACGGTGACCGAACGCGATCCGGTCGCCGAGGACGTCGACGTGGTGATCCTCGGCGGTGGCTTCGCCGGACTGCTCGCCGGCGCGTACCTGAAGAAGGCGGGCGTCACCGGTATCCGCGTCATCGAGATGGCCGGCGACTTCGGGGGTGTGTGGTACTGGAACCGGTTCCCCGGGATCCAGTGCGACAACGACGCGTACTGCTACATCCCGCTGCTCGAAGAGCTCGGCTTCATGCCCAGTAATAAGTTCGCCGACGGTGCCGAGATCTTCGGCCACTGCCGCAACATCGGCAAACACTTCGGCCTCTACGACGGCGCGCTGTTCTCCACCCAGGTCCGCGAACTCCACTGGGACGACGAACTGCAGCGGTGGCGGATCAGCACCGACCGCGGCGACGACGTGCGGGCCCGGTTCGTGGTGATGGCGCAGGGCTCCTACAACCGCCCGAAGCTGCCGGGAATCCCGGGCATCAAAGACTTCACGGGTCACGTGTTCCATTCGGCGCGCTGGGACTACGACTACACCGGTGGCGACGCCGACGGTGGGCTGGTCAACCTGGCCGACAAGCGGGTGGCGCTCGTCGGCACCGGCGCGACCGGAGTCCAACTGGTACCGCACCTCGGACGGGACGCCAAGCAGCTCTTCGTGTTCCAGCGCACGCCGTCGTCGGTCGACGAGCGTGTCAACACCCCGACCGATCCGGACTGGGCCGCATCGCTGCAGCCGGGCTGGCAGGAGGAACGCAAGCGCAACTTCCACAACTGGTCGCCGTTCGTCGGCGTGGTGTTCGGCGAGCCCGATATGGTGTGCGACTTCTGGACCGAGCTCGGGCGCAACCTGACCGCGCGCATCGCCGGCAGCGCCGATCCCACGGCGGTGACCATCGAGCAGATCATGGCCTTCCGGGAGGAGGAGGACTACAAGATCATGGAGCGGTTGCGGCGCCGCGTCGCAGCCGTGGTCGAGGATCCCGCGACCGCCGAGGCGCTCAAGCCGTACTACCGGTTCATGTGCAAGCGGCCCTGTTCGAGCGAGCACTACCTGTCGACCTTCAACCGGCCGAACGTGACGCTGGTCGACGTGTCGGAATCCAAAGGCGTGGAACGGCTGACCGAGAACGGGATCGTCGCCAACGGCGTCGAGTACGAGGTCGACTGCGTGATCTTCGCCAGCGGCTTCGAGATCTCCACCGAGATCAGCCGACGGTACGCGATCGACCGCATCGTCGGCCGCGACGGGCTCGAGCTGTTCGACTACTGGCGCGACGACTACAAGACCCTGCACGGGATGACCAGCCGCGGGTTCCCGAACCAGTTCTTCATGGGGTTCATCCAGGGCGGGGTGTCGGCGAACACCACCGCGATGTTCGAACAGCAGGCCGAGCACATCGCCTACATCATCGCCGAGGCGCAGAGCCGCGGTGCGACGACGGTCGAGCCCAGCCGGCAGGGCCAGGACGCCTGGGTCGCGACCGTCCGGGAACTGGCGATCGACAACTCCGCGTTCGAACTGTCCTGCACGCCGGGCTATTACAACAATGAGGGGCGCGGCGGCGCAGTAGGCAACGGTTCGTTCCTCGGCGACTTCTACTCACCGGGCTTCTACGCCTTCGACGAGCTGATCGCCGGCTGGCGCGCCAAGGGCGACCTCGAAGGCCTGGAACTCCGTGGCTGAGCTGCGGTTCGACGGGCGGGTCGCGGTCGTCACCGGTGGCGGCCGCGGATTGGGCCGCAGCTACGCGCTCATGCTGGCCGCGCGCGGCGCCAAGGTCGTCGTCAACGACGTCGGCGGCAGCCTGACCGGTGACGGCGCCGATGCCGGGCCGGCCCAGCAGGTCGCCGACGAGATCGTCGCCGCAGGCGGTGACGCGGTCGCCAACGCCGATTCGGTCGCCACGGCCGACGGGGGCGAGGCGATCGTCGCCGCCGCGCTGGCGGCCTACGGCCGCGTCGACGTGCTCGTGCACAACGCCGGTAACGTGCGGCGCGGCTCGCTGCGGGAGATGAGCTACGAGGACTTCGACGCCGTGGTCGACGTGCACCAGCGCGGCGCGTTCCACCTGGTGCGCCAGGTATTTCCGGTGATGTGCGACAACGGTTACGGCCGCATCGTGCTGACGTCCTCGATCGGCGGACTGTACGGCAACCACGACGTGGCCAACTACGCCGTCGCGAAGGCGGGCGTGATCGGACTGTCCAACGTGGCTGCCGTCGAAGGTGCGGACCACGGCGTGACGAGCAACGTCATCGTCCCCGCGGCGGTGACCCGGATGGCCGAGGGCATCGACACCTCGGCCTACCCGCCGATGGGGCCGGAGCTGGTCGCCCCCGCCGTCGGATGGCTGGCACACGAATCATGTTCGGTGACAGGGGAGATCTTCATCGCGCTGGCCGGGCGGATGGCGCGCGCGGTGATCGCCGAGACACCGGGGGTGTACCGGCCGTCGTGGACCGTCGAGGACGTCGCCGGGCAGATCGACGCCATCCGGGACTTCTCCGAGCCGGTGGTCTTCCCGGTGGTGCCCGACGGCCACAACGAGCACATCCGGTACAGCTTCGCGATGGCGGCCCAAAGGGCGGCCCATGCCTGAGAACGGCCCGCTCGCAGGCATCCGCGTCGTCGACCTCACCGCGATGGTGATGGGCCCCTACTGCACGCAGATCATGGCCGACATGGGCGCCGAGGTGATCAAAGTCGAACCGCCCGAGGGTGACAACACCCGGTTCATCTCGGTCGGCCCGGCCCCCGGGATGAGCGGGGTGTTCGTCAACGTCAACCGCGGCAAGCGCAGCGTGGTGCTGGATCTGCGCACCGACGAAGGCAGAGGCGCGATCCGGGCCCTGGTGGGACGCGCGGACGTGTTCATCCACTCGATGCGCGCCAAGGCGGTCGCCAAGCTCGGCCTCGGCTACGACGACGTCGCGGCCCTCAACCCGTCGATCGTCTACACCAACTGCTACGGGTACGGGCGGCGCGGACCGCAGCGGGACCGTCCCGCCTACGACGACACCATCCAGGCTGAGTGCGGAATCCCCGCGCTGCAAAGACAACTCACGGGTGAGGCCGACTATGTCGGCACCATCATGGCCGACAAGGTGGCCGGCCTGACGGCGCTGTACGCGACGATGATGGCGCTGTTCCACCGCGAGCGGACCGGCGAGGGTCAGGAGGTCGAGGTCGCCATGTTCGAGACGATGGCGTCCTTCATGCTGGTCGAGCATGCCAACGGCGCCATGTTCGACCCCCCGCTCGGGCCGGCCGTCTATCCACGGACGGTGGCGCCCAACCGTCGCCCGTACCGCACCAAGGACGGCTACATCGCCGCGCTGATCTACAACGACAAGCACTGGAACGCGTTCGTCAACGCCGTGCAACCGCCGTGGTCGTCGGATCTGTACGCGACACTGGAAGCCCGCGCACAGCAGATCGACGCCGTGTACGGGCTGGTCGCCGAGACGCTGGCCGAACGCACGACCGCCGAATGGCTGGATCTGTTCCGGGCTCTGGAGATCCCCGCGGCTCCGCTGAACACCCCCGACGCGCTGTTCGACGACCCGCACCTCAACGCGGTCGGGTTGTTCGAGACCGTGGACACCCAGCACGGGCCGGTCAGGTTCCCCGGGGTGCCGACATGGTTCTCCCGGACGCCGGGCAAGGTGCGCGGGCCCGCGCCGGAACTCGGCGCCGACACCGCGGCGGTGCTCGACGAACTCGGCCTCGGTGCGGGGTAGGAGGCATCGTGGACTTCGACATGGGCAAGCGGGCGTCGGACCTGCGCCGTGAGCTGCGGCAGTTGGTCGACGACCATGTGCCCGAACACTTTCTGGGGGCGTTCACCGACGACCCGGCCGATCTGGCGACCGCGCAGGCGTTCTGCCGCATCCTGGCCGAACGTAACCTGCTGTGTCTGGCGTGGCCGCCGGAGTTCGGCGGGGGCGGTGCGTCGGTGTGGGAGCAGACCGTCGTGCGCGAGGAGATGTGGGCCCACCACGAACCGCGCGGTGCCCAGTACATGGGGGTGAACTGGGTCGGGCCGATCATCATGCGGCACGGCACCGAGGAACAGCAGCGCAGGCATCTGCCGCCGATCGCGGCCGGCGAGGTGATCTGGTGCCAGGGCTTCTCCGAGCCCGAGGCCGGTTCGGACCTGGCGTCGCTGCGCACGCACGCCCGGCCGGCCGAGGACGGCTCCGGTGGCTGGTTGGTCAGCGGTCAGAAAATCTGGACCTCCTACGCGACCATGGCCCAGTGGTGCTTCCTGCTGGCCCGCACCTCCCGCGGGGACAAGAAGCAGCAGGGCCTGACGATCTTCCTGGTGCCGATGGACGATCCGGCGATCACGGTCCGCCCCATCGACTGCATGATGGGTCCGCACCACCTCAACGAGGTGTTCTTCGACGACCTGCGCGTCACCGAGGCCGACGTGCTCGGCAGCGTCGACCAGGGCTGGTCGATCGTGCAGGACGTGATGGCCTTCGAACGGGTCGGCATCGCGCGGTACGCGCGGTGCGAACGGCTGCTCGCCGCGGCGCCGACGGTGCTCGGCGAGCGCTGGGACATGCTGCCCGACGAGCTGCGCGGACGCTGGATCCGGATGCTCACCCACTGCCGGCGGGCCCGCCTGATGGCCTACCGCGTCGTCGCCCAGCAGAGCAGCGGTCGCGTCACCCCGGGTGACGCGGCGGCCTACCGCATCGCGGTGACCACGCTGGACCAGGACAGTGCCGAGGTGCTGATGGACATCGCGGCCGAGGTTGAGCGCA
The DNA here is from genome assembly GCF_001552715.1 of Mycolicibacterium vaccae NBRC 14118 = CIP 105934. Taxonomy (GTDB): domain Bacteria; phylum Actinomycetota; class Actinomycetes; order Mycobacteriales; family Mycobacteriaceae; genus Mycobacterium; species Mycobacterium vaccae. The sequence continues at coordinate 65,351 of NZ_BCRS01000009.1, forward strand.
GCCAGCCGCGGGCAGCCTGGTTTCTCGGTGAGGTCGAGGACCACTGGCGCTACTCCCAGGCGTCCACGGTGTCGTCGGGAAGCATTGAGATGCAACGGATCCTGCTGTCCAGGTCGATGCTGAAGGGGGCGTCGCGGTGATCCTCGAGCTGAGCGAGGACGCCCTCGAATACGGCAGGCAGGCGCGGCAGGCGTTCGGTGCGGCCGGCGGTGACGCGCTGGTGATGCGTGCCCAGGACGCACCCGGTGACCGGGAAGCGCTGGTGACGCCGGTGCTCGACGGGCTCGGCGCGTGGGATCTGGACCCCCGCACCGATGCCGACGGACTGGAGGCGGCAGCTGCGCTGTGCCGCAGCGCCGGCTACTGGGCGGTGCCCTACCCGCTGGCCGAGCGGCTGGCCGCCCCCGCC
>NZ_BCRS01000010.1 GCF_001552715.1 Mycolicibacterium vaccae NBRC 14118 = CIP 105934
CGGCCAGCACCCGCCGCACCGCGCTGGCACCCACGTCCGGGGTGTCCACTGTGGTCAGCACGACGAAATCCGCAGCATCACCGGCCGCGGACACCCCGGCACGCACCGACGCGCTCAATCCGTCGGCCCAGTCCTGCGCCACCACCGCCCGCGCGGGCGCGGGGACGTCGACGAGTGCGGCGCCGAGCACCACGACCACGTCGTCGCAGCCGCCGTCGTGCAGCGCGGCCACGCCGGCACGCAGCCAGGCGCCGTCGGCGGCGAGCACCTTGGGCATCCCGAACCGGGTGCCCGCGCCCGCGGCAAGCACCACCCCGGTTGCCGAATTACCTTGTGTCACAGTGGAACATGCCCGCTCTCGACCGGCCGGGGGCAACGGGTGCGGCCCCCCGCTGAGGATTTGGTAATAACCTGGCCCAACAGTGCCCAAGATCACCGTATGGGCGTATGGTTTCACACAGGGTTGAAGTCACAGCCCGTGGGAAACGTCATCGACACCACACGGGGCGCTTGTCCCCGTGGAGGCTTTGAGAATCTAGGGCCCCGCCTTGGCGTGAACAACAGCACTCGCGCTCCTGAATGGATTCCATCGTGCATCACGTCCCAGAACAAGATCCGGTTACCGACCACGACAGCCTCGTCTGTCACACGGCTCGCTTCGAAACCAGTTGGCCAAAACCCGCCACCGCCATCGTCGCCGGCCATGGCGAACTCGACGCCGCCAACGGCATCGAATTCGTCAACTACGCGCTGCGCAACTCCGACAAGACGCGCTACCTCGTCGCGGACCTGTCCGGGCTGACCTTCTTCTCCACCGCCGGATTCTCGGCGCTGCACACCCTCAACGTGCAGTGCGTCAGCGGCGACATCCGGTGGGCGCTGGTCCCCAGCAACGCCGTCAACCGGCTGTTGCGCATCTGCGACCCGGACTCCGCGCTGCCGATCTGCGCCGACGTCGCCGCCGCGCTGACCGCCGTGCAGGCCGATCCTCCGCGCTCACTCAAGCTGGTCGCGGAGCCGCGCTAGCGACTTCGCGAGCAGCCGGGAGACGTGCATCTGCGAGATGCCGACCCGCTCGGCGATCTGCGTCTGCGTCATCGACTCGAAGAACCGCAGCACCAGCACCGTGCGTTCCCGCTCGGGCAGCTGCGCCAGCAGCGGCCGCAGTGCCTCGCGGTTCTCGATCTGGTCCAGCGTCAGGTCCACGTCACCGAGCGTGTCGGCGATCGCGGGGGCGTCCTCGTTGCCGCTGCCGCCGGAGTCGATCGACAACGTGTTGTAGGAACTGCCCGCGACCAGGCCCTCGATCACCTCGTCGCGATCCATCTCCAGCTCGGCGGCCAGCTCGGTCGCCGTCGGTGCGCGACCCAGCCGCTGCGACAGCTCGGCCGTGGCCGCGCCCAGCCGCAGGTGCAGCTCCTTGAGCCGGCGCGGCACCTTCACCGACCAGCTGTTGTCCCGGAAATGCCGGCGGACCTCGCCCATGATGGTGGGCACCGCGAACGACACGAAGTCCGAACCGGCGTTCACGTCGAACCGGATCACGGCGTTGACCAGACCGACGCGGGCCACCTGGACCAGGTCGTCGCGCGGCTCACCGCGGCCGTCGAACCGGCGCGCGATGTGATCGGCCAACGGAAGACAACGCTCGACGATGCGGTCACGCTGGCGCTGGAAGGGCGCCGAGCCCTCCTCGAGCTCGGCCAACGCGCGGAACATCGCAGCGACGTCCGCGTATTCAGAGCTCGATCGAGACGACGAACCCTGGGACGACGACCGGGTCACTGCAACGAACTCGCTCGCCTCGTCGTCATGGAGATACCGAACACTTCACCGTCGGCGGTGGGCTGCCCGTCGGAGAACGTGGTGACCTCATCGGTCAGCGAACTCAGCACGTGCCAGCTGAAGCTGCCCGGCGCGAGGATGTCGGTGCTGTCGCACGTCGTCGACGCGTGCACGATCAGCGCCTCGGGCTGCGGATCCACCACAACAAGCAGGGTCGACTCCGGCACCGCGGACCTGATCAGCCGCGTACACGCCTCATCGACGGCCAGGCGCAGGTCCGCCACGGCGTCAAAATCGAGATCCTCGAACGTGCCGATCGCCGCCACCAGCGTGCGCAGCACAGCCAGGTTCTCCAGCGTGGCGGCCACGCGCAGTTCTACCGACTGCGCGCCGTGACGCAGTCCATTGCTGTGGCTAGCCACATCGGCCATCTGACCTCCTGGAAACTTCCCAGCGACATTACCCCAGGCTGAATCGCCATTATTCATGGACGCACCGCGCGTCCGTTAACGACAGGCCGGGCCCGGGTAACCAGCGGTTATGACTCAGCACACCAACCCGCTGCGCCGGATCCTGACGGTCGCCGGTATCGCGCTGGCCGTCCTGATATTGACGGTCGTCGCGATATACGCGGGCGCTTTCCTGATATTGGCGCCGATGATGCAGTGACGCGCACGGGGGGATGGTCTTCATGGTGCGGACTCAATACCCCACGGTCCGTGCAGACCAAACCCGTCTTCGACGTGTTCTTCCCGGCTTCTTGACGGGCGTCATCGCGGCGCGTTTGCCTGTGCCGCCCCGCAAACCCGTTGCCGCTGACAGCGGTTGGGTGTGACCCGGGCCATCTGTTTAGCCGCCGAGCGCTTCGGGAAGCCAGGGTGTGGCTCAAACGAGGGGCGCTGAGGCCCCATCCACCCAGCAAGCGGAAGGCAAGCATGACTGAGAAGAACAGTGGTCCCGAAGAAGGCATCAAGGGCGTCGTCGAGGACGTGAAGGGCAAGGCCAAGGAGACCGTCGGCACCGTCACCGGTCGCGACGACATGGTCCGCGAAGGCAAGGCCCAGCAGGACAAGGCCGAGGCCCAGCGCGACGTCGCGCAGAAGGAAGCCGAGGCCGAGTCGGCCCGCGCCGGCGCGAAGGCTGCCGAGAAGCGCCAGGAAGCCAACCAGTAAGACGCAGTAGGACCCTTGGACGGGCCTGACCGGGAAACCGGTTGGGCCCGTTCGTCATTCGCGGCTTTGGTGTGCTTTGCGGCCGACATTGCGGTCACGGTCGTGGTCGGGCGGTTCCACGGCAGTGAGCGCAATCTCGGCACACACGGCTCAGCTGTTGGGCCGCTGCCGGTATGTGCCCGGATGCTCTGCGTACCAGAGCTCTTCGAGGCGCCGGACGCGGTGATGCTCGATCAGCAGCCAGGCGCCGCCGATCACGAAGCACAGGCCGGCGATCGCGGCGAGCAGGAGCCCGGCCTCCTCGTGGGAGGTGGCGAACGCCGCCAGCGTGGCGACGAAGCTGACGATTGCGAGACCGATCACCACGAGCCCCGGCATGATCTTGTTGTCCTTCATCGACTCGCCGGCGTGCGGCCGGGTGGTACGCGAATGGTCGACCGGATCTTTGGGACCCTTCATGGGTAACTCCTTAGAACTACCCCTCCAGTCTGCTACTGCCAGGGCAGCGAGGGAAGACTCAGCACGGCGCTGAGCACCGTCAGAGCCAGAAGCGTCCAGCCGGCGCCCTGCCAGGCCCAGCGACTGGCGCCGGGCTCGACGCGGAAACTGCGGGCCAGCGACCACAGCGCCCCGACCAGCAGGATCGCCGGTGCGCCGAGCGCGAGCGCCGCGCGCTGAGGAACTCCGCAACCGGCCGCGTCGGCGAGCGACCCGGTGCACGTCCCGATCCACACCAGGGCCACGAACAGGAACGTCGCCCCGGCCGCGGCGAACCCGAAACCGGTGCGCACCGCATCCCAGACCCCCGGCGCGCTGTAGTCGGCACCGCGCCGCAGCTCCCGCGTGTGGTGGGACAGGTCCGCCATCGTGTCGTTCTCCAGTTCGAGCAGGCCGGTTGGTTTGCGCGGGATTCCCGGACGCCTGCGGCGATAAACCCGATCTGTCAGTGATGTCGGCGGCGTTGCCTACGATGCGGCCGTGACAAGGCTGAGGTGGAAGCTGTACGCGGCGCTGGGAATTGCCGCAGGAGCGACGGCGTACCTGGCCGGCGCCGACCTCGGCTGGACTGCGTTGGCCGGGTTGCTGATTCCCGCCGGCGCGGTAGCAGCCCCCCGCTTTCTGCGCGCCGCCGTGGTCGGGGTGGCCACCCCGGGCGCGCACGAGGGGCCCGCCCACACCGACATGTCGGGCACCGAGTTCGAGGACTACATCGCGCGGATCGCCCGAAGCTGCGGCGTGCCGGTGATCATGACGCCGCTGACCGGCGACTGGGGCGTCGACCTGATCGTCGGCAACCGGCCCAACCGGTTGGCGGTCCAGTGCAAGCGGCAGTCACGGCCTGTCGGCGCCGGGGCCGTGCAGGAGGTGGTCGCCGGGGCGCCGATGCAGGACTGCACCCAGACCATGGTCGTCACCAATCACGACTTCACGCCCGCGGCGCGCAAACTCGCCGAGTTACACGGCTGCGAGCTGGTCGGCGGCGCGGACCTGCCCCGGCTGCGGTCGACGATCCGCAGACTCACATCGAGCTGAGCACCGCGCGCACCGCCTCGACCGCGGCGTCGAGCTCCGCGGTCGCCACCGTCAACGCCGGCCGGAACCGCACACTGTCCGGTCCGCAGCCCAGCATGATCACCTCGCGATCCCACAGCCGCGCGATCAGCTCGTCGCGGCGGGCTCCGCTCGGCAGGCTGAACGCACACATCAGCCCGCGGCCCCGCACGTCATGCACCAGCGCGGGGAACTCGGCGGCCAGCTCGTCGAGCCGGTCGCGCAGGTGGCGGCCGCTCTCGGCAGCGCGGGCGAACAGATCGTCGACCTCGATGACCTCCAGGATCCGGCGCGCACGCACCATGTCGACGAGGTTGCCGCCCCACGTCGAGTTGATTCGCGAGCTGACCGCGAACACGTTGTCGGCGACCTCGTCGACCCTGGTCCTGAACTGCCCCTCGCGTGCGCGACCGCCCGCCATCACGCCACACACCTGGGTCTTCTTGCCGAACGCGACGACGTCGGGCGTCACGCCCAATTGCTGGTAGGCCCAAGGGGTTCCGGTGATACCGCAGCCGGTCTGCACCTCGTCGAAGATCAGCAGCGCATCGAACTCGTCGCACAGCCGGCGCATCTCGGCGAAGAACTGCGGGCGGAAGTGACGGTCGCCGCCCTCCCCCTGGATCGGCTCTGCGATGAAGCAGGCGATGTCGTGCGGGGCGGCCTCGAACGCCGCCCGGGCCTGCCGCAGCGACTCGGCCTCCAGAGCGTCCATGGCTTCATGGTCCAAGCCGGGGCTGGCCACTGGCGCGTCGATGCGGGGCCAGTCGAACTTCGGGAAGCGTGCCACCTTGGTGGGGTCGGTGTTGGTCAGCGACATCGTGTAGCCGCTGCGGCCGTGGAACGCGCCCTCAAGGTGCAGCACCTTGGTGCCGAGCTCCGGGCTGCGGCCACGCGCCTCGTTGTGCCGGCTCTTCCAGTCGAACGCGACCTTCAGCGCGTTCTCCACCGCGAGGGCGCCGCCGTCGACGAAGAACAGGTGCGGCAGCTGCGGATCGCCGAGCACGCGGGCGAACGTGTCGACGAAACGGGCCATCGGCACGCTGTAGACATCGGAGTTGCTCGGCTTGTTCAGCGCCGCGGCAGCCAGTTCGGCCCGGAAGGCGGGGTCCCCGGCGAGGCCGGGATGGTTCATCCCCAGCGCCGAGGACGCGAAGAACGTGAACATGTCCAGGTAGCCGCGGCCGGTGCGGGCGTCGACCAGGTAGGAGCCGTGGGACCGGTCGAGGTCGAGCACCAGATCGAGACCGTCGGCGAGGATGCTGCGCGCCAGCACCTCGTGCACGTCGCCCGGGACGAGGCCGGCCGGAACACGGTCGGCACCCCGGCGGTTTTCCGGAAGAACAGCAGTCATGACCGCAGATCCTATCGGAATTTTTACGGCTCTGCGTGCTGTGGGCGTACTTCCTACGGTATGTAGCGTCTGTCGCTATAAAATTTCTGTAAGATGATCGTGCTTCGCGTCTTCACGTCGGCGGCGGTGCGGATCTTCTGCAACAGGCCCTCCAGGGCCCGCGCCGACTCGACGTGGACCAGCAGCAGGTAGTTGTCCTCGCCGGCCACCGAGTAGCACGCCTCGATTTCGGGGATGTGCTCCAGCCGCGCGGGGGCATCATCGGGTTGAGACGGATCGAGAGGGGTGATGGCCACGAACGCCGACAGCTTGCTGCCGACGGCCTCCGGGTCGATGCGCGCGGCGTATCCGCTGACCACCCCGCGCGCCTCCAGCCGCCGCACCCTGGACTGCACCGCCGACACCGACAACCCCGCCGTAGACGCCAGGTGCGCCAGCGTGGCCCGGCCGTCGGCGACCAGCTCACGGGCCAGCACACGATCGATGTCGTCCAGCGGCTGCGCGTCTGCGGGCTCGGTCATGGCCGCACTGTATCGGAGCGCCCACCCGCCACATCTGATTCGCGCAGCCCTTCGCGATGCCCTCCACCTCCACCAGAAAGTCGCAGGCCCATGACCACCGTTCTGACCTCCACGCTGCCCACTGCCGATGCGTTGCGCGCCCGCGTCCGGGACGCGCTGGCGGCCGTCGGCGCCGACGTCCCGCTCGGCGACCCCGGAGCCGAAGGCCTGCCTGCGAGCACGCCGATCACCGGGGACGTGCTGTTCAGCGTGCCGGCGTCCTCGGCGGCCGACGCCGAGGCGGCGATTTCCGAAGCAGCCGAAGCGTTCTCGACATGGCGGACCACGCCTGCGCCGGTGCGCGGGGCGCTGGTGGCGCGACTGGGACAGCTGCTCGTCGAGCACAAGGAGGCGCTGGCCTCGCTGGTGACCATCGAGGCCGGAAAAATCACCTCCGAGGCGCTGGGCGAAGTGCAGGAGATGATCGACATCTGCGAGTTCGCGGTCGGGCTGTCGCGGCAGCTGTACGGCCGCACGATCGCCTCCGAACGCCCCGGCCACCGGTTGATGGAGAACTGGCATCCGCTCGGTGTGGTCGGCGTGATCACCGCGTTCAACTTCCCGGTCGCGGTGTGGTCCTGGAACACCGCGATCGCGCTCGTGTGCGGCGACACCGTGGTGTGGAAGCCCTCGGAGCTGACGCCGTTGACCGCGGTGGCCTGTCAGGCGCTGCTGGAGCGCGCGTGCGCGGACGTCGGGGCGCCGGCGTCGGTGGGTCGACTGGTGCTGGGTGAGCGTGCGGTCGGCGAGCAGCTCGTCGACGATCCGCGGGTGGCGCTGGTGTCGGCCACCGGGTCGGTGCGGATGGGTCGGGAGGTCGGCCCGCGGGTGGCCGCCCGATTCGGTCGCGCGCTGCTGGAGCTGGGCGGCAACAACGCAGCGATCGTGACCCCGGCCGCCGACCTGGACCTGGCGGTGCGCGGCATCGTGTTCTCGGCCGCGGGCACGGCCGGTCAGCGGTGCACCACGCTGCGGCGGCTGATCGTGCACTCGTCGATCGCCGACGAGCTGGTGTCCCGCATCGTCGCGGCCTACCGGCAACTGCCCGTCGGTGACCCGTTCGCCGACGGCACGCTGGTGGGGCCGCTCATTCACACCGCGTCCTACCGGGACATGGTCGGCGCGCTGCAGCAGGCCGTCGCCGAGGGTGGATCGGTGACCGGCGGCGAGCGGGTCGACGTCGGGGACGAAGGCGCGTTCTACGTGACGCCCGCGGTGGTGCGGATGCCCGCGCAGAGCGCCGTCGTGCACCAGGAGACGTTCGCGCCGATCCTCTACGTGCTGACCTACGACACCCTCGACGAGGCCATCGCGCTCAACAATGCGGTACCGCAGGGCCTTTCGTCGTCGATCTTCACGCTGGACATGCGGGAGGCGGAGCGTTTCCTGGCCGCCGACGGATCCGACTGCGGCATCGCCAACGTCAACATCGGCACCTCGGGCGCGGAGATCGGCGGCGCGTTCGGCGGCGAGAAGGAGACCGGCGGCGGCCGCGAGTCCGGCTCGGACGCGTGGAAGGCCTACATGCGGCGGGCCACCAACACCGTCAACTACTCCACCGAGCTGCCGCTGGCCCAGGGCGTCCACTTCGGCTGACCCGACCTCCCCCCTTCCCTTGGCGCGAGCGTGCGAGTCTGCGGCCGACACGCCGCGGTTACGGGCGACTTTCCGCACGCTCGCGGCAGACTCAGGGCATGGAAATTCACGGCAAGACCGCGATCGTGACCGGAGCCGCCTCCGGGATCGGGGCGGCGATCGCGACCGAACTTGCTGCGCACGGCGTCAGCGTCGTCATCGGTGACCTCGACGAGGCCGGCGCGCACACCACCGCGTCGACGATCAACGCAGCAGGCGGCGCGGCGATCGCGCTGCGGGCCGACGCGGCCGAGATCGCCGACATCGAAGGGCTCATCACGCTGGCCGCACGCGAGTTCGCCCCGGTCGACATCTACGTCGCCAACGCCGGCATCATCGGAAAGCCCGGCCTCGGCACGGAATCCGACTGGGACACCATCCTCGACGTGAACCTGCGCGCCCACGTCCGCGCGGCCCGGCTGCTGATGCCGCACTGGCAGTCCCGCGGGTCGGGGTACTTCGTGTCGGTGGCGTCGGCGGCCGGCCTGCTGACCCAGCTCGGCGCGGCGGGCTACGCGGTGACCAAGCACGCGGCGGTCGGGTTCGCCGAGTGGCTGGCGATCACCTACGGCGACGACGGTGTCGGTGTCAGCTGCGTGTGCCCGCTCGGCGTGGACACTCCGCTGCTACAGGCGGTTCGGAGCACCGAGGATCCCGACGCGCGGCTCGGCGCGGCGTCGATCGAGCAGTCGGCGGGCGTCATCGGCGCGGCCGACGTCGCAGCTGTCACGGTCGAAGCGATCCTGGCCGATCGATTCCTGGTACTGCCGCACCCCGAGTTGCTCGAGATGTACCGGCACAAGGGCGGCGACTACGACCGCTGGATCAACGGCATGCGCCGCTATCAGCGCACCCTGCGCACGCTCTGACGGTTTCACCCCCGCCGGGTGAGGGTGAGACGGAAGTCCTTGGGCATCAACGTCAGCCGCTGCGCGACCTCGAGACGGTAGTCGGGGTCAGGCGTCAGGTCGTACCGGCGCAGCAGTACAGCCAGCAACAGCACCGCCTCGTGCAGCGCGAACTGCCTGCCGATGCACGACCGCGGCCCGGTGCCGAACGGCTTGTACAGCCCCGCCGGGCGCGCCTTGACCTGCTCGGCAGCGAAGCGGTCCGGGTCGAAGGCGTCGGGGTCCTCACCCCACCGCCGGTCGCGGTGCAGCCCCATCGTCAGCGCAAGGACCCAGTCCCCCTTGCGCATCGGGTGCACCCCGGCCAGCACGGTGTCCTCGCGGGCCGCCCGGTAATACCCCGGCACCGTCGGCTGCAGCCGTAGCGCCTCGTCGAAGACCCTTCGGACGTAGCGCAACTTGGCGATCAGCTCGAAATCGGGACGGTCGTCGTCGCCCCACACCTCGGCGATCTCGGCACGTGCCCGCTCGGCGACGTGCGGATGCACCGACAAGAAGTACAACGCGAAAGACAGCGCACCCGAGGTGGTTTCGTGCCCGGCAACCAGGAAGTTGATCAACTGGTAGCGGATGTTGGCCGGCTCCAGCTCCGACACCAGCATCAGCTCGAGCAGATCGTCGTGCCGCCCCAGCCCTTCCCGCACCCGCTCGCCGATGATCTCGTCGGCGATCGCATGCAGCTGTCGGGCGTGGTAGCGCACCGCGCGCTCGGCGCGCCGCGCGACGGCGCCCGGCAGGAACGTCGCCCGCAACACCCCGAGTCGATCCGAACCCTCCAGCCCGGCGACCATGTGCTCGACGAACGGGTGCGGGTCTTCGGAGTCGAAGCACCCGAACGGGTGACCCGCCGCGCAACGGCCGATGGTCTCCAGCGTCACCCGGGTGGTGTCGGCGGGGACATCGATGAGTTCGCCGGTGTCCGCGCGGGCGTCCCAGCGCGCCAACAGTTCGTCGGCGACGTCGAACATGACCGCGTGATAATCGCGCATCGCCTGCCGGCTGAAGGCGGGCATCAGCACGTCGTGCGCGATCTGCCAGTTCGGTTCGTCGTTGTAGGCGGTGAACAGCCCGTCGCCGCCCATGATCCGCAACGCCTCGATGTCGGGGCCGATGTGCTTGCAGAACCTGCTCTCGTCGCTGAGCTCGACCACCGCTTCCGGTCCCGCCGCCACCACGTACCGTGCTCCCAGGAAACGGAACTCGAAGACCGGGCCGACCATCGCCGCCGGCGGTTGGGTCAGAATGTCCGTACTGAAGCCGAACACGTCGCCGAGGATCGGAACGCGCCGCGGCGGGTGTGGCAGCTTCGGAAACGACCGTCGGTCGCCGACGATGGCCATGTGTGCCAGCCTGCGCCGCTATTACACATGTGTCAAGTAGTATCGGTGCATGGCTGAAGGACGTCGGCGGCTGTCCCCTGAGGAACGTCGCAACGAACTACTGGCTCTCGGCGCCGAGGTGTTCGGCCAGCGGCCTTACGACGAGGTGCGCATCGACGAGATCGCCGAGCGCGCCGGCGTCTCCCGCGCGCTGATGTACCACTACTTCCCCGACAAACGGGCGTTCTTCGCCGCGGTCGTGCGCGCCGAGGGCGAGCGAATGTTCCACGCCACCAACACTCCTCCACTGCCGGGCCAGACATTGTTCGCGCAGGTTCGCACCGGTGTGCTGGCGTACCTGCGCTACGACGAACTGCATCCGCAGCGGGCGTGGACGACCTACCTCGGCATGGGGAAGTCGGATCCGGTGCTGCGCGGCATCGAGGACATCGACAACGACCGCCAGGCCGGCCGGATCATCGACCGCATCACCGATGCCGTCGGCGAGATCGACGCCAAGGTGGAACGCGACCTGCGCGCCACCGTCTACGCCTGGCTGGCCTTCACATTCGAGATGTGCCGTCAACGACTGCTGGACTCATCGCTGGACGCCGACTTCATCGCCGACCTGTGTGCCCACGCTCTGCTGGACGCGGTGCTCCGGGTCCCCGGAATCCCGCTGGAATTGACCGAGGCCGTCTCCCCCGGACAGCGCTGACCTCAGTGGTGCCCGCAGCGGTTGCGGAAGTCCACCAACGGCTGCCGGATCCCGCGCATCTCCGCGGTGATCTGCGGATTCTGGTCGGCGAATGCGGTGACGGCCGACTGCTTCTCCTCAGGCGGCATGTCCTTGATCGACGTGTAGAACTCGTTCGCCACCGGATGGGTGAACAGGTAAGCCGACGTCACCGCGCTGACCCCGGTCATCACCGCGGCCAGGTCGGCGGCCGTGCAGTTCGGCGCCGGCTGGGCGACAGCGGTCGCTGAGGACAGGACGACAGCGGTCGCGCCGAGCATGGCGGCGGCCACCCGCCGCACTGAGTTGTTTCGCACTCAACGATCGTAAGTGTCAGGCCCCGCAGCGGGCGCGGAAGTCCACCATCGGCTGACGAATACCCTGCAGTTCGGCGCGCACCTGCGGATTGGCGTCCATGAATGTCTGCAACGCCTCGGTGCGCGCCTCGGGCGGCTGTCCTTTCAAGCTGGTGAAGAAGTCGTTGACCGGCGGATGGGTGTAGAGATAGGCCGTAGTGGAGGCCGTCACCCCGGTCAGCACCCCGGTGAGGTCCGCCGACGTGCAGTTCGGCGGCGGCGGTGCCGGTGCCGGCGCCGTTGACGGTGGCTGCGCACCGGCCGGGGCAGCGCTGCCAAGCACTGCAGCGCAGGCGAACGCCGCCAGCCAGGGCGCGCGGGAAATTGCCGACATGTATCTCTCCTCAGTTGTCATCGTCCGCCTCGACCGCCGCCACCACCACCGCGACCGCCACCCCCGCCGGGCCGTCCCGGGTTCCCGATATCGGGCCGGCCCGGTTGTCCGATACCCGGCCGGCCGGGGTCGATATCGATGTCGGCGTCGAAATCGCCGCCCCACCAGTAATTGCAGTTGTAGTCGTTCATGTCGCACGGATACGGGGCGTAAGTACCGGCGCCACTCGGCCCGTCTCCCGTGTTGGCGCCCCGGGCATCACCCTGAGAACAGATGGTCGTGCCGCCCGCGCTGGTGCAGTCGGCGGCCACCGTTGGCGCGACGGCGATTCCCGTCGAACACACCGCAGGGGCGACCAGCAGGTAAACCAACCGCATCTTGCACTCCCTGCGTCGGGTCACGCACAGCCTCTTGTGGCTCGTGGCTGCGTCAGCGTAAGCATCGGTCTGCGGCCCCGCCATCCCCCACAACGGGTGAAACCGCGCTGCGGAACATCGCGTCAGGCGGCGGCGAAGGTTCCCCCAAAGAGGGGGACGACAGGGTTCCGGCACCCGCCCTACGCTCGCCACGACGATGATCCGGAGGCTGAGCATGGTTGCAGGCGAGAACGATTGGTCGCATCCGGCGGCGATGGCGATCCCACCCGAGGGCTACCTGGAACTCGAGCGGGGGCGCTACGGGCCGGTCTTCCCCCGTACCCCGGCGTGCTACGGATTCTCGATCATCGCCAAGGTCAAGGAGGGCCGCGAAGACGCCGTGCGTGCCTACGGCAAACAGATCGAGGAAGCGGTCGCCGGCACGCCAGATGTGCTGGCGCCGTTGCGGCTGCATTACCTGCGCTGGGTGCTCTTCGACGTCGGCTCGGGCCTGCACTTCCAGTATCAGGGCATCTTCGACACCGACTTCGACAAGTACACCGAGGACGCCGTTCGCCTCTTCGCCGCGACCGGAATCACCACGGTCTTCACCAATCTCGTGGACTTTCCCGAAGACTGGCGGACCAATCCCGAGGCTTTCATCAAGTTCGTCCGCGACCACCAGTGCCCGAGCTTCCTGGAGTACGGCGAGTACCCGTACGTCACCGCCGATGAGATCAAGAAGGCGCTGCGCCTCAAAGCCGCGTTCTCCGACATGCTCGACCAGATGCAGTAAGGCGCTCGCGCGAAGAAACCGATTGCCATGAACCTCGAACTCGACGACATCCAGCACATCCTGCTCACCCGGACACCGGCGATGACGGGACGATACGAGTTCCTGACGTTCGACCGCCCCGCGGGTGGGCGCCAATGGCTCACCGAGCTTCTCGACGTGGTCGCCTCGGCTGCCGAGGCCGACGCCACCATGGATGCGTCGAAACGCTGGGTCACCGTGGCGTTCACCTGGAACGGCCTACGCGCGCTCGGGGTGCCGGACGCGGCGCTGGCGACCTTTCCCGACGAGTTCCGAGAGGGCATGGTGGCGCGTGCCGGCATCCTCGGCGACACCGGCGCCAACGCGCCCCAGCACTGGGTGGGCGGGCTGGCCGGAGACGATGTGCACGCGATCGCGATCCTGTTCGCCCGCGACGACGACGAACACGCCCGCTGCGTCGGCGAGCACGACAGGCTGGTGGCGCGCTGCGACGGTGTCCGCGCACTGTCTCACCTCGATCTCAACGCCCACCCGCCGTTCAACTACGCCCACGACCACTTCGGATTCCGAGACCGGCTGTCCCAGCCGGTGATCAAGGGCTCGGGCGAGACGCCGACCCCTGGGTCCGGCGCGGCACTCGAGCCGGGCGAGTTCATCCTCGGTTATCCCGACGAGGACGGCCCTGTCGTCGGACTTCCCGAGCCTGCGGCGTTGTCCCGCAACGGAAGCTACCTGGCCTACCGCAGGCTCCAGGAGCACGTCGGAACCTTCCGCGCCTACCTCGCCGACCACGCCGGGACCGCCGAGGAGCAGGAGCTGCTGGCGGCGAAGTTCATGGGGCGCTGGCGCAGCGGGGCCCCGCTGGTGCTGGCACCCACAGCCGACGACCCGGAACTGGGCGCAGACCCGATGCGCAACAACGACTTCAACTACAAGGAGATGGACCCGTTCGGGTATGCCTGCCCGCTGGGGTCACATGCGCGACGCCTCAACCCGCGCGACACCGCGCACTACATGAACCGGCGGCGGATGATCCGCCGCGGCGCCACCTACGGGCCCGCACTGCCCGACGGCGCGCCCGAGGACGGCGTCGACCGGGGCATCGCCGCGTTCATCATCTGCGCCAGCCTGGTCCGGCAGTTCGAGTTCGCCCAGAACGTGTGGATCAACGACAAGACCTTCCACGAACTGGGCAACGAGCACGACCCGATCTGCGGCGCCCAGGACGGCACATTGGATTTCACCACTCCCCGGCGTCCAATACGCGAGGTGCACAAGGGCATTCCCGCATTCACCACGCTCCGCGGCGGCGGATACTTCTTCCTGCCCGGCCTGGGCGCGCTGCGCTACCTCACCGAACTCGACACTCGGCAGCGCTGATGACGCGCCCCGCCCGCACGTACAACCAGGACCACCAGCGGCGAGCCCGGGATGGCCGGCGGCGCATGAGCATCTACTGGACGTGGAGTTACCCCTGGGAGGCGCAACGGGATCCGGCGGCCATGAGCAACCGGTTCTCGACCGTGACCGAGGTCCGCAACGTCGGGTATCCCGCCTACGAGACACCGGAGTTCGCGGCGGCCAACTTCCTGCAGGGCATCGCCGGCACGCTCGAACTGTTCCACCGGTCGACGCTGTCGTTCCAGGACCTGGTCGGCGAAACGACCGGACATCCGGTGGCGGTGTTCCAACGGGTGGACCAGGCCGGGTACCCCCAGCCGATCGACGAGCGGATCCTCGCCGACACCGACACCCTCATGGTGTTCGGCCTGGACCACCTCAACTCCGAACTCGAAGCCGGCCGTGACGAAGTCGAAGCCCTGCGCGACTGGCTGCACCGCGAAGGCACCTGCCTGCTGCTGGCACCGCACCACGACGTCGGCTTCACCGACGACCTCACCCAACGGCAAGTCGAGTACGAACACCATGGGGACCGGCTGGTGCCCCGTCAGCAGAGGTTCAGTCGGTACACCCGCTCGCTGATGCGAGCCCTCGGCGTCCCCGTGCACAACATCTGGGGGCTCCGCCCAGCGGTGGCCCCCGGTACGCGGGAACCGCAGGCGCTCAACGCCTACCACGACCTCGACGAGCTGGGGCTGCTCACCGCCGTGCCGACCCTGAGCTTTCATCAGCATCTGCCCCATTACGAGCTGACCGCCCCGGAAGGGGCGAGCCTGCGCGTCGTGGCGCGCCAGCCCGTCGATCTGGACCGTCCCCATCCGTTCACCGACGCAGGCAATTCCGCGTTCAACGCGGTGATCTGGATGCCACCCGACGGAGACCGCGCCGGCGACATCGTGCTGATCGACTCGACGCACTTCACCACCTTGTTCGGCGGCACCCAGAGCCTGCAGAACCTGTGGCGAAACCTGGCGGCGATGCCCCTCGGTTGAGTCACTCCGGTATCAGGCCAATCCTTTTCGCCTCGGTCACCGCCTCGCCGCGCGAGAACACGCCGAGCTTGCGGTAGATCGCGGTGGCCTGACTCTTGGCCGTCTCCCGGCCGATCACCAGTTCCTCGGCGATCCGCTGCAGCGAGAGGTGGCTGGCCAGATGCGGCAGCAGGCGCAGCTCCGCGGCGGTCAACGGCCGGGCGCCGCCGACCGCCATGGCCTTGACCCGGTCCACCCTTTGCACCAGCGCCACCGCCTCGGGCTCGCGGTGACGAGTCCGCTCCGCGGCCGCCAGGTGCCGGGCCAGCAGCGCCGGGTCCTGGATCACCGCGGCGGTCCAGGCCAGCAATCCGTGCCCCAGAAGTGCTGTGCGCGCCGACAAATGACCCAGCTGCGCCAGCAACGTCTCGGTCACCACCACCGCCTGCCGGACGCCGGCCAGATCGGCCACGCGCGCGGCCATCACCGCACTCGTCGCGTACACGACGATCATCGGCACGACGTCGCACAGGTCGTACTTGTCCACCAGCGTCTGCGCCGCCTCGCTGCGTTCCACCGCCGCTTCGTCGTCACCGTCGGCCAGATCGAGCAGCGCCAGATGTGCCAGTGCCGCGGCATGGAAACCCGGCAGGTCGTCGATGACCGGCAGCGCGGCGTCGAGGAGCGCGCGGGCGCGTGTCGGATACCCGCGCATGGCCTCGGCGGTGCCCTTCATCACCGTGGCCGCTCCCCACCACGGGTTCACCAGATGGTCCCCGGCCGCGCGGACCACGTCGGCCTGACGCACCACATCGCCGACCCCGCCCGCGCCGAGCAGCGAACTGATGAGCGCCACTGCGACTTTGACCGACGGTGTGCCGTCCGAGAGTCTGTGCCCGCGATCAGCGCGCACCGCCAGCATCAGTGACCGCTGGATCAGCTCGGCGTCGGCGGTCGTGACGCCCAGCCACGCGCGCGCCACCGCCGCGTCCGGGTACTCGGCGAACGTGCGCGCGTCCAGCATCGCCAGCCGGCGGGCCAGCACCCCGGCACGGCCGTCGAAGCCCAGCCGGACCGCTTCGCGGCACACCAGCGCCGCCGCGCGCCCGCGGTCCCCGGCGTCGAGAGCCTGCAGCAGCGCGCCGTCGATGTCGCCGTCGCGTTCCAGCAGATCAGCTGCGCGCCTGGCCAACTCGCGGAAGCGGGCGGGGTCGGTGTCGCGCAGCCGGCCACGCAGCACATCGCCGAACAGATGGTGGTAGCGGTACCACACCCGATGGTGGTCCAGAGCGATCAGGAACGGATTGCCCGAGGCCGCGACAACGGCCAGCATGGGGCCGGCATCGTCGCGCCCGAGCACCGTGTCGAGCTGCTCGGCGGTAAACCGCCCGAGCACCGCCGACTCGACCAGGAACGTCGCGGTCTCGGCATCAAGCCGGTCGAGGACCTCCTCGACCACATAGTCGACCACCAGATTGTCGCGTTCGGCCAGCGCTTCCAGCGCGGTGCCGTCCCGCAGCGCCATCGCCGTCAGGATCACCCCGGCGGGCCAGCCTTCGCACAGTTCGACCACCGACGTGACGGTCGCATGGTCACACCGGCCACGGATGGAGGTGAGCACCTCGTCGGCTTCCTTCGCCGAGAACCGCAACACCTCCTGGTCGATCGCCACCACGGCGTGCTCCTGGAGTCGGCGCCGAGCCAGGCCCAATGGCAGCATGTGCCGGCCCAGCAACGCGGTGACGGTCGTCGCCGGCGCCTCGGCGATGAGCAACTGCAGCGCGGCGGCCGCCGCGGGAGCCGACAGCTTGTGCACGTCGTCGAGCAGGATCACCAGTGGCCCGCGGGCCTCGAGTTCCTGCACCACGGCCGGCACCAGGTGGGTCAGCGGATCACGGCCGGGTCCGCGCAGGTAGCGCAGCAGTTCGCTGTCGTCGTCGGTGAGGTGGACGACGGCGGTCGCGATGTGCAACAGCAGGTGCGCGGGATCGTCGTCGAGGTGGTCGAGGCGCGCCCAGGCGAACGGACGCTCGTCGGCGGCGTCCCACAGCGCCGCGGCGGTGGTTTTGCCGTAGCCGGCCGGCCCCGAGACGACCACGACGTCACCCCCGGCCGAGGCTTCCAGCCGCGCGAGGACCTCCGGCCGGTCGACGACCCGGTCGGCGATCCTGGGCCGGCCGATCGTCGCTGCCGGAATCCTGGGACGCCAGTCCCCCGCGATCACCTCCCGAGCGTATGCCGGATACCACGTGACGTGCCGGTTTTCGCATATTGGCCAGTTGAGCGGAGGACATGTCGGTATCTGGGGGCACCATGGACGCATGTCCGTGCCGACCGATCCGCTGGGGCGCTTCTCCGCGCTGACGCGCGAATGGTTCGCAGGCACCTTCGTCGAGCCCACTCCGGCGCAGGCCCAAGCGTGGAAGGCGATCGCCGACGGGGACAACACTCTGGTCATCGCGCCGACCGGGTCCGGCAAGACGCTGGCGGCGTTCCTGTGGGCGATCGACGGGCTGGTCCGCGAACCGCAGACCGAACGCGGCACCCGGGTCCTGTACGTCTCGCCGCTCAAAGCGCTGGCCGTCGACGTCGAACGCAATCTGCGCACCCCGCTGACCGGGATCTCGCGCATCGCCGAGCGCACCGGGCAGCCGCCGCCGGCCATCAGCGTCGGCGTCCGCTCCGGCGACACCACGCCGAGCGCGCGGCGCGCGCTGATCGCCACCCCACCCGACATCCTGATCACCACGCCCGAGTCGCTGTTCCTGATGCTGACCTCCGCGGCCCGGGACACCCTGAGCCAGGTGCAGACGGTGATCGTCGACGAGGTACACGCCGTCGCGGCCACCAAGCGCGGCGCGCACCTGGCGGTGTCGCTGGAGCGACTGGACGCGATGCTGCAGCGGCCGGCCCAACGGATCGGGCTGTCGGCGACCGTGCGCCCGCCCGAGGAGGTGGCGCGGTTCCTGTCCGGCACCGCCCGCACGACGATCGTCGCGCCGCCGGCGGCCAAGACGTTCGACCTGACCGTGCAGGTGCCGGTGCCCGACATGGCTTCGCCGGACACCCAGTCCATCTGGCCCGCGGTGGAGGAACGCATCGTCGACCTGATCGAGGCGCACAACTCCTCGATCGTGTTCGCCAACTCACGCCGGCTGGCCGAGCGGCTGACCGCCCGGATCAACGAGATCCACGCCGAACGCGCCGGCGTCGAGCTCGGCGCGCACAACCCCGGAGTGGCGGGCGGCGCACCGGCGCACATGATGGGCAGCGGGCAGACGTTGGGCGCGGAGCCGGTACTGGCCCGGGCCCACCACGGCTCGGTCAGCAAAGAGGCCCGCGCCGACGTCGAGGACGCGCTCAAGAGCGGGCGGCTCAAAGCCGTGGTCGCGACGTCCAGCCTGGAACTCGGCATCGACATGGGCGCGGTCGACCTGGTGATCCAGGTGGAGACGCCGCCGTCGGTGGCCAGCGGACTCCAGCGCATCGGCCGGGCCGGCCACCAGGTCGGCGAGATCAGCCAGGGCGTGCTGCTGCCCAAACACCGCACCGACCTGATCGGGTGTGCGGTCAGCGTGCAGCGGATGCTGGCCGGCCAGATCGAGACGATGCGGGTGCCGGCCAACCCGCTGGACGTGCTCGCCCAGCACACCGTGGCGGCCTGCGCGCTGGAGCCGATCAACGCCGAGGCCTGGTTCGACACCGTGCGGCGCAGCGCGCCGTTCGCCACTCTGCCGCGCAGCGCGTTCGAGGCGACGCTCGATCTGCTCTCGGGTAAGTACCCGTCCACGCAGTTCGCCGAGCTGCGGCCGCGCATCGTCTACGACCGCGACGCCGGCACCCTGACGTCTCGGCCCGGCGCGCAGCGGCTGGCCGTCACCTCCGGCGGCGCGATCCCCGACCGCGGCCTGTTCACCGTGTACCTGGCCACCAACGCCGACTCCGACAAACCCTCGCGCGTGGGTGAACTCGACGAGGAGATGGTCTACGAGTCCCGCCCCGGCGACGTGATCTCGCTGGGCGCGACCAGCTGGCGGATCACCGAGATCACCCACGATCGGGTGCTCGTCATCCCCGCCCCGGGCGAGCCGGCCCGGCTGCCGTTCTGGCGCGGCGACGGTGTGGGGCGGCCCGCCGAGCTGGGCGCGGCGATCGGCGCGTTCACCGGAGAGCTGGCCCGGCTGGACCGGGGGAAGTTCGAACAACGCTGCCAGACAGTGGGATTCGATGCTTTCGCGACCGACAACCTGTGGCAGCTGATCTCCGAGCAGCGGGAGGCCACCTCCACCGTTCCGTCGGACACCACACTCGTGGTGGAGCGGTTCCGCGACGAGCTCGGCGACTGGCGCGTCATCCTGCACTCGCCCTACGGTCTACGCGTGCACGGCCCGCTGGCGCTGGCCGTCGGCAAACGCCTCTACGAGCGTTACGGCATCGACGAGAAGCCGACCGCCTCCGACGACGGCATCATCGTGCGGCTACCCGACACCGACGACACCGCCCCCGGCGCAGACATCTTCGTGTTCGACCCCGACGAGATCGAACCCCTGGTCACCACGGAAGTCAGTTCGTCGGCGCTGTTCGCGTCCCGGTTCCGGGAGTGCGCCGCCCGCGCGCTGCTGCTGCCACGCCGCCATCCCGGCAAGCGGTCCCCCCTGTGGCACCAGCGCCAGCGCGCGGCCCAGCTGCTCGACGTCGCCCGCGGCTACCCGGACTTCCCGATCGTGCTCGAAGCCGTCCGCGAATGCCTGCAGGACGTCTACGACGTGCCGATGCTGACCCAGCTGATGTCGCGTGTCGCGCAGCGACGGGTGCGCCTGCTCGAGGTCGAGACGTCGACCCCGTCACCGTTCGCGGCGTCGCTGCTGTTCGGCTACGTGGGCGCATTCATGTACGAGGGCGACAGCCCGCTGGCCGAACGCCGCGCCGCCGCACTGTCTCTGGATCCCACGCTGCTGGCCGAACTGCTCGGCCGGGTGGAGCTGCGCGAACTGCTCGACGGCGACGTGGTGGCCAACACCGCGCGCCAGCTGCAGCACCTGGCGTCGGACCGGCAGGCCCGCGACGCCGAGGGCGTGGCCGATCTGCTGCGCCTGCTCGGCCCGCTGACCACCGAGGAGATCGCCGCCCGGTGCACCTCCGACGACATCGGCGGCTGGCTGGAAGGACTGCTGAGCACCAAACGCGTGTTGCAGGTGTCGTTCGCCGGGCAGACGTGGTGGGCCGCCGTCGAGGACATCGGACGGCTACGCGACGGCGTCGGCGTGGCGGTGCCGGTCGGGGTCCCGATGGCGTTCCTGGAACCGGTCGTCGACCCGCTGGGCGAACTGCTGTCGCGTTACGCCCGCACCCGCGGACCCTTCACCACCGCCGACGCGGCGACGCGGTTCGGGCTCGGCCTGCGGGTGGCCGCCGACGTGCTGGGCCGGCTGGCCGCCGACGGAAAACTGGTGCGTGGCGAGTTCACCGATGTGCCAATCGATTCCGGTGATCAGTGGTGTGACGCCGAAGTGCTGCGCATACTGCGGCGCCGCTCGCTGGCCGCGCTGCGCGCGCAGATCGAGCCGGTCAGCACCGCGGCGTTCGGCCGTTTCCTGCCGTCGTGGCAGATGCTGGGCAGCGACACGGTGTCGGGCGTCGACGGGCTGGCCGCCGTCATCGACCAACTCGCCGGTGTGCCGATGCCGGCCTCGGCCGTCGAGCCGCTGATCTTCGGGCAGCGGGTGCGCGACTACCAGCCCGGCATGCTCGACGAACTGCTGGCCTCCGGCGAGGTGCTGTGGTCGGGTGCCGGGTCGCTGTCGGCGGCCGACGGCTGGGTGGCGTTCCACCTCGCCGAGACCGCGCCGTTGTCGCTGGCGCCGCCCGGCGAGCTCGACCTCACCGACGTCCACCACACGATCCTGGGCGCGCTGTCCGGCGGCGGGGCCTACTTCTTCCGGCAGCTCTCGGTCGACGGCGTTACCACGGAATCACTGAAAGAAGCCCTGTGGCAGTTGATCTGGGCCGGGTACGTGGGAGGTGACACCTTCGCTCCGGTGCGGGCCCTGCTGGCGGGCACCCGCGGGTCGGGGCAGCGCCGCTCGGCCACCCCCTCGCACCGGCACCGGCGGGCCCCGCGGTTGAGCCGCTACAGCCTGAGCACGTCGAGCCTGAGCGCGCACCGCGACTCCGACCCGACGGTGGCCGGACGCTGGTCGGCGCTGCCGATCGCCGAGGTCGACACCACGCTGCGGGCGCACTATCAGGCCGAGCAGCTCCTGACCCGGCACGGCGTGCTGACCCGGGGCGCGGTGGCGGCCGAGAACGTGCCCGGCGGGTTCGCCTCGATGTACAAGGTGCTGACCACGATGGAGGAGGCAGGCCGGTGCCAGCGCGGGTACTTCGTCGAATCACTGGGGGGCGCCCAGTTCGCGACGGCCAGCACCGTCGACAGGCTGCGCAGTTACGCCGACAGCATCGACGACAAACAACACACCCTGCGCGCGATCGCATTGGCGGCCACCGACCCGGCCAATCCGTACGGCGCTGCGCTGCCCTGGCCGGCGCGCGGCGGCGAGGGTGACACCGCGCACCGGCCCGGGCGCAAGGCCGGCGCGCTGGTGGTGCTCGTCGACGGCGAGCTGGCATGGTTCGTCGAGCGGGGTGGCCGGTCGCTGCTGAGCTTCACCGCCGACGCCGAAACCGCCAACGCCGCCGCCGCGGTCCTGGCCGAACTGGTGTCACGGCAACGGGTTCCGGGTCTGCTGGTGGAGCGCGTCGACGGGATCCCGGTGCTGGAGAGCCGGGAGTCGGTGGTAGTGGAGGCGCTGGCGACAGCGGGCTTTTCGCGCACCCCCCGCGGCCTGCGGCTGCGCTGATGCCCGAGGGAGACACCGTCTTTCGCGCGGCCGTGAAACTGCGTGAGGCGCTGGAGGGTCGGGAGCTGACCCGCTGCGACGTCCGGGTGCCCCGGTATGCGGCGGTCGACCTCAGCGGTCAGGTCGTCGACGAAGTGCTCAGCCGCGGCAAGCACCTGTTCATCCGGGTCGGGCAGGCCAGTATCCACTCGCACCTGAAGATGGACGGCGCCTGGGTGATCGGCCGGGTCCGGGTGCCGGCGTACAAAATCCGCATCGTGCTGGAGACCGTGCAGTCGCGGGCGTTCGGCGTCGACCTGGGGGTGCTGGAGGTCCTGGACCGGGCCACCGACATGGACGCCGTCGCCCACCTCGGCCCGGACCTGCTCGGCCCCGACTGGTCGGCGTCCGTGGCGGCGGAGAACCTGATGGCCGACCCGTCACGCCCTCTGGCCGAGACGCTGCTGGACCAACGCGTGATGGCCGGCGTCGGCAACGTCTACGCCAACGAGCTTTCCTTCGTGTTCGGGCTGCGGCCCGGCACCGCCGTCGGTGAGGTGTCCGACCCGCTGCGCCTGGTCAACCGTGCACAGCAGATGTTGTGGCTCAACCGAACCCGTATCAACCGCACCACGACCGGCAACACCCGGCCTGGCCAGGACGTGTGGGTGTACGGCCGGGCCGGCCTGCCGTGTCGCCGCTGCGGTACGCGGATCGAGACGGACAAGGGCGGCGACCGCGTCACCTACTGGTGCCCCACCTGCCAACGGTAGGAAAGAGTCATCCAATGCACCAATCGCACGGGTGTAGCTGCTCCTGTTATCGCTGGTGACGCGGTTCGACGACCTGGTATCTCAAGGTGCGCGACCGCTACACCCGGCGCAGGGCGGTCTCGTCGGCCGGCACCCCCGCGACGATCACGTTCCACACCAACACGGTTCCGACCGTCAACGATGTCACATCCTCGAAACTCAGCCACAACATCCGGGTCATCAACAGAGCTCACGATCTAGCGTGTGATCACAGCTAGTGAACCGCGGCAGTTGATATCACAAAGAACCGACCGCTCAGCCTCGCCGACACTGGCCGAGAGCGTCTATCAGCAGATCCGCCGCAGCATCCTCGAAGGCCGCATTGCCCCGGGCACACGGGTGTCGATTCGTTCCCTCGCCGAGTCGGTCGGGGTGTCGACGATGCCCACTCGCGAAGCGTTGAAGCGTCTGGGCGTCGAGGGGCTCGTCGAGTTCGACCGCAGGTCGGTCACCATCACGATGTTGTCCCCTAATGCAATTCGTGAACTCTTCACCATCCGACTTCGACTCGAGTCGCTGGCGACTGAATGGGCGCTACCGCAATTAGACGCCGAGACGAGCGTCGCGCTGCGATCGATCCTGGATCGGATGGCGGTTCCCGGCACCGGTGCGCACGCGTGGCGGGAGCTCAATCGTGAGTTTCATCAGACCTTCTACGCCTGCGGCAACAGCCGGTACCTGCTCGAACTGATCCACAACATCTGGGACCGCATCCAGCCGTACATGGCGATCTACGCGTCAGCAATGCACGACTTCACCGAAGCCGATCGACAGCACGAGCAGATGTACCAGCTGATGCTCGAACGCGACCTCGACGGTCTTCTCGACGCCACGAGTAAGCACCTCGAACACACCGCAGAAACCATTATCGGCGCGCTTGGTGACGGCGCCACCGACAAGGGAGAAAACGTGAACTACGAAGAGCTGTCGATCAGTTCATTTCATCGACTGATCGAGACCGGTGCGAGCACGAGCGCTGACCTCACCGCGTGGTACCTCAAGCGCATCACGGCACTCGATGCAATCGACAACCCCGAAGGACCACAACTGAACTCGGTCGTCACCCTCAATCCCACAGCACTCGACGACGCGCGCTCCATCGACGAACGATATGCCCGCACCGGCACCCTTGTCGGTCCGCTGCACGGTGTGCCCATCCTCGTCAAGGATCAGGGCGAGACCAAGGGCATCCCCACGGCATTCGGTTCCAAGGCATTCGCCGACTACATCCCGGAGGCCGACGCCACCGTGATCGAGCGGCTGCGCAATGCCGGAGCGGTCATCCTGGGCAAGACCGCCATGTGTGACTTCGCCGCGGGATGGTTCTCCTTCTCCTCACGCACCGAACACACCAAGAACCCCTACGACCTCGATCGTGAGACCGGCGGCTCCAGTGCAGGCACCGCCGCGGCAGTGGCTGCGAACCTCTGCCTGGTGGGCATCGGCGAAGACACCGGCGGGTCGATCCGCCTGCCCGCTTCGTTCAACAACCTGTTCGGTCTGCGCGTGACCACCGGCCTCATATCGCGGACCGGCTTCTCACCGCTCCTGCACTTTCAGGACACGCCAGGTCCAATGGCCCGCAACTTATCCGACCTCGCCGCTGTCCTCGACGTCATCGTCGGCTACGACCCCACTGACTCCTACACCGCACTCGCAACCGCCAGCTCGGACGTGGGCAACTACGTCAAGGCGATAGACGGCGTAGGCGCCGAGACGTTGTCCGGCTTTCGTGTGGGTGTGTTGTCCGACGCCTTCGGTTCCGGCGACGACCAGGAACTGACCAACGGAGTTGTGCGCTCCGCCCTCGAGAAACTGCAGCAGCACGGGACCGCTGTCGTCGACGACCTCGTTCTCGGCGACCTCGAGTCCTGGGTCGCCGGCACGTCGCTGTACACCATTCAGTCCAAGACCGACCTCGAGACCTTCCTTTCGTCGCGCACGCACAACGGACCGACGTCGATCCGCGACATCGTCGACTCCGGGGACTGGCACCCTCTCACCGATCTCCTGGCCGACATCGCCGACGGTCCGGACCGACCCGAAGACGACCCGGAATACTTCAAAAAGCGTCTGCAGCAGGAAGAATGGCGACGCACGCTATTGGCGATGATGGCCGACGCGGAAGTCGACTTCCTCGTCTATCCGACAGTCCAGGTGCCGGCACCCACCCGCGCGGACCTCGCCGCCAAGCGGTGGACAGCGCTGGATTTCCCGACGAACACCGTCATCGCCTCACAGACGTCACTGCCTGCGATCAGCATCCCGGTGGGCTTCACCGACACCGGCTTGCCCGTCGGACTCGAGGTGGTGGGGCGGCCACTGTCCGAACAAGCGCTCCTTCGTTTCGCCCGCGCCTGGGAACTGGCCGAATCTCCCCGCCGCCAGCCGAGCATCGGCCTCCTGCGCACAGGTGTGACCGCGTGACGGCCGTCGATCTCAACGCCGACCTGGGCGAGAGCTTCGGCGTGTACGCCTACGGCGCCGACGACGAGATGATGCCGATGATCACCTCGGCGAATATCGCCTGCGGCGCCCACGGCGGCGACCCGGCGGTCATGCGGCGCAGCGTCGACCTCGCCCGTACGCACGGCGTCGCCATCGGCGCGCATGTGGGCCTGCCGGACCGACTCGGGTTCGGCAGGCGGGAGATCCCCACCACGCCGCAGGAGGCATACGACCTCTGCCTCTATCAGGTGGGGGCGCTGCAAAGCTTCGTCCGCGCGCGGGGATCCGTGATGCAGCATCTGAAACTGCACGGGTCTCTCTACATGATGGCCAACCGCGATCCCGGTCTCGCCGAGGCGGTCTGTCAGGCCGTCGCCGATCTCGATCCCGCGTTGTACATCTACGTTCTCCCCGGATCGGCGCTGCGCACCGCGGCGGTTGAGTGCGGGATCGCGCCGGTGATCGAAGTGTTCGCCGACCGCCCGTACCATAACGGGATCGTCCAGATGTACGACCGCACAACCGAACTCATTGGTGGCCCGGATGAGGTGATTGCGCGCACGCTGTCACAACTGGAGACGCTCGACGAGTCCGATACGCGGTCCGTGTGCCTGCACAGCGACACCCCCGGCGCTCCGGCTCTTCTCGCCGCACTACGTCACGCCCTCGTCGACGCGGGCTACACCTTTCGTTCGCCACGAGCGACCACGCCCGCGTCAGTGACGACGCGAGAACCCATCCTGGCCGCCGCCTCGGCGGTGCCGACCATTTCGGAGAGTGCCTCATGACCAACTCCACCCGCAGTACGTCAACCGATGCCGCATCGCAGGACACCCGACCAGCTGAGGGTCCGCTACACCTGGAATCGGAGTTCGAGGACCGTCCGGTCCCGCAGTCGCACCGCAGATCGACCCTGTCGGTATCCGCAGTGTGGTTCGGATTCCCGATGGTTCTCACGTGCGCCATCTTCGGTGGCACCATCGTCTACGGCCTGGGCTTCTGGAAGGGGGTTCTGGCCATCGTCGTCGGCAATGCGGTGTTGTTCGGCTACGTCGGGGCGCTGTCCTACCTAGCTGGGAAGACCGGCAAGAACTTCGCGCTCAGTGCCGCCGAGACCTTCGGACGCTACGGGTCCAAGATCGTCACCGGATTCCTTGCGACCGTCGTCATCGGGTGGTTCGCCTTCCAGACCGGCCTGACCGGCGCGACGCTCAATGTGTCGCTGGGCTGGAACGAGACCCTGATCGTGCTCATCGCCGGACTGCTCTACATCGGCGTGACCTTCATCGGAATTCGTGCACTGACCGTCATCGGCATGATCGCTGCGCCCTTGTTCGTCATCCTCGGGCTCGTAGCGGTCATCCTCGTCACCCGCGACAACGGCTGGAGCGGGGTCACCTCGTACGAAGGCGGCGCAAGTAGCGCGACCGTCCTGTCGATCGGCGCCGCGGTGACAATCGTCGTCGCCAGCTTCATCGACTCCGGCACCATGACCGCCGACTTCACCCGCTGGTCCAAAGGTGGCAAAGAGGCGGTCATCGCCACCTTCAGCGCATTCCCGATCGCCAACATGATCGCCATGCTCACCGGTGCGGTGATCGTCGCTGCGGGCGGCGCACTCAATCCCGCCACCGACGGTGGCGACTTCCTTCCGATCCTCGTCGACCACGGCGCGGTGCTGGCCGTCCTCGCCGTGATCTTCGTCTTCGTCAACCTCGGCTCGGTGTGCGCGCACTGCCTGTACAACGGTGCGGTCGGGTGGAGCCAGCTGGTCGGTTCCAAGATGCGCGTCCTGACGCTGGTGCTGGGCGCCGCCGGTCTGGCGATCGCATTGGCCGGCGTCTGGAGCCACTTCCCCACCTGGCTGAACCTGCTGGGCATCTTCGTGCCGTCGATCGGTGCGGTGGTGATCGTCGATCAGCTCCTCACCCGGCGCGCCACCTCCCGTGAGCTGACGACGTTCCGGACACAGCCGTTCGCCGCCTGGATCATCGGCGCAGCCTGCGCCTACGCGGTGCATCACTGGGCGCCCCAGCTCAGCGAGGCCGTCGTCGGGATGGTCTGCGCCGCAGCTGCGTACTTCCTGATCGACATGGTCTCGCACCGCAGGGCCACGCGGGCAGAGGCGGCCGTCGCATGAGCGGACTCGACGGACTGAACCCGACGCCCGGCGCGCTCGTCCTGGGACTGGTGCAGGCTCGGGTCCCCACCATCAGGGAACCGTCCGACCTGAAAATAACCGCTGAACGCCTGGCCGGAATCGTGAGAGGTGCCAAGAAGGGCATGAGCTCACTTGACCTCGTGGTGATGCCGGAATACAGCATCAACGGATTGGACCCCGACACCTGGCTTGACGACACGCTGCTGTGCGATCGGGACGGACCGGAGATGACGCTGCTGGCCGACGCCTGCCGCGACGCCGGTGTCTGGGGCTGCTTCTCCATCATGGAGCGCAACCCCTCAGGTGCCCCGTGGAACTCCGGCATCATCGTCGACGACCAGGGCCGGGAACAGCTCTACTACCGCAAGATGCATCCGTGGGTGCCAGCGGAACCGTGGGCGCCGGGCGACCTCGGCATCCCGGTATGCGACGGGCCCTCCGGTTCACGGCTGGCGCTCATCATCTGCCACGACGGAATGCTGCCCGAGATGGCGCGCGAAGCAGCGTACAAGGGCGCCAACGTAATTCTGCGTACGGCCGGATACACCTATCCGATTCAGCACTCGTGGCGGATCACGAACCAGACCAACGCCTTTCACAACCTCGCCTACACCGCATCGGTCGCGCTCGCCGGACCCGACCAGAACCACATCTGGTCGCAGGGCGAGGCCATGGTCTGCGACGTCGACGGGACCATCCTCGTGTCCGGCGACGGCACCCCCGACCGCATCGTCACCGCGGAGGTTATCCCGTCCCGCGCAGACGAGGCCCGACGCACCTGGGGTGTGGAGAACAACATCTACCAACTCGGTCACCGTGGCTACACGGCAGTACCGGGCGGTGCCCGCGACTGCCCTTACACCTTCATGCAGGACCTCGTCGCCGGCGAGTATCGGGTGCCGTGGGAGGACCAGATACACCACGTGGACGGCACGGGAGCCGGCTGGGGTCCGCCGGAATCGGTGCGGGCAGTCTGAGACACCACGGCGCGACGACCATTCGCACGTGGAACGCGTCGACCTCCGATCCGTGGGCGATGCCTGAAACCACCTCCAGCGCGATCCCGAGACCCTTGACTTCATCGCGCAACGAGGCGGGGATGGAAGGTGATGCACCCGCAGGCGGAACTGCGCCACCGGCTGTACTCCAAGCGGTCATGACCCGTTTGGCCCATGAGGCGGCCGGGCTCAGCGTCCCCCACGTCACGGGCCGGGCCGGCTCGGCCTGACGGCCGCGTGGAATGCGGTTTCGGCGCTAGGCGGTGCAGGCGCTAGACGGTGCAGTCGACGCCGGCGACGTCGCGGGCGATCACGCACGCCGACGGATTGGACAGCTTCCACGCGCCGTCCTGCTCGACCCAGTAGATGTCGTGGGTCTTGGTGCCGAAGATCGGGATGGTCACCGCGATCTGCGCGTCGAGCCGGTCGCCGTTGAGCACCGGGTTCTGCACCTGCCAGTTCACCATGCCGCCGTAGGTGTTCAGGCGGTTGGCGATGTTGTCGGCGGTCGGCACCGCGGCGTCGCCGCCTGCCAGCTTCGCCGCCCGCTCGCTCGCCGGAGCCCCGGTGTTGAGCACCTGGCGCAGCTCGGCGGTCAGCTGACCGGCGTCCGGGACCGGCTGGGCCCACGCCACCCCCATGCCGCCCACGGCACCTGCAGCCACCACCGACATCGCCGCCAACGCAGCACGCATAAAAAGCTTCCTTCCGCACAGAGGGTCCGACCCAGCCCACACCCCACCACGGGGCGGCCCTTGCCACAAGACCTACGTCCCGGAGCCGGAAAGCGAGTAGCGCACTACTCAAGCCGCTTAGCACCAAGACATCAAGACTGCATTTGTCATCGATCCCGCAGATGCACTACCGGGAAGGAGATCCCATGAAGGTCGCCAGGGTGCCCTTCTCGACGACGCACCACACTTGGTTAGCTCCAATGCGATCAGACGTCGCAACTGCCGCCAAAGTGGCTGATGGGATGACGCAATGAGCGCCTCCACCGTTGCCGACGTCGTCGCGCGCATGCGCGTCATCGCCGCCGAGAACGCCGCCGACGACGGCGCGGCCGTGTTCAACAGTGTCTATCTGCGTGTCACCGAGAGCATGTCCGACCGCCTCAGCGCAGGAGGATTCTTCAGCGACGGCGACTTCATGACCGAGCTGACAGTGCGATTCGCCAACTACTGGTTCGCCGCCTACGATGCCGTCGACACCGTGCCGAAGGCCTGGGAACCACTGCTCGCCATGCGATCTCGCCGCCAGATACTGCCGATCCAGTTCGCCCTGGCCGGCATGAACGCACACATCGAAAACGATCTTCCCCTGGCCGTCCTCGGCGCGTGCACGGCGCGCGACCGCACGCCTGACAGTCCCGGTGTGCGATCGGACTACGACAAGGTCAACGACCTGTTGGCCGACGCCGAGGCCGAGATCCGCCGCTCGTTTCTCAACGAACTCGAGCGAAGCGTCGATGACCGCCTCGCCCCGGTCGCTCACCTGGTGAGTGCGTGGAGCATCGACAAGGCACGCGATTTCGCGTGGATGACGACACTGACACTGTGGGAGCTGCAGCCGCTGAAACACCTGTACCGCGCGTTCCTGACCGGCATCGGGCACACCGTCGGCATGGGGTCTCGTCTGCTGTTGACGACGGTCGTCCCGGAGTGACGGCCCCCCACCTCGCCGAGACTGCACCCACCGCGGTCATACGACCCGCGGCGCCGCATGGAATGCGGTTTCGGCGGAGAGGGTCTAGAAAGGCAGCGCGAACTTCACGATCTTGCGCACCACGGTCGCGAACTGCCGCGGCAGCGGGCCGGTGTTGTAGGGCACGCCGTAGCGCTCGCAGATCTCGCGGACTTTCGGCGCGATCTCGGCATGCCGGAACGCCGGGATGTCCGGGAACAGGTGATGCTCGATCTGGAAGGACAGGTTGCCGGACAGGATGTGGAACAGCTTGCCGCCGTCGAGGTTGGCCGAGCCGAGCACCTGCCGGAAGTACCACTGCCCACGCGTCTCGGCCTTGGTCTCCTCGATGGAGAACTCCTGCACGTCCTCGGGGAAGTGCCCGCAGAAGATGATCATGTAGGACCACACGTTGCGCATCAGGTTGGCGGTCAGGTTGCCTGCGAACACCCACGGCGCGAACGGCCCGGCCAGCAGCGGGAACGCGACGTAGTCCTTGAGCGTCTGCCGCTTCGTCTTGTCCCAGATGCCACGCAGGATCTCGCGCTTGTCGGTCAACGTGATCTCACCGGAGGCGATCTTCTCGCTCTCCATCTCGTGCAACGCCACGCCGTACTGGAACAGCACCATCAGCAGGAACGCGTACACCGGGTTGCCCAGGTAGTACGGCCGCCACCTCTGGTCCGAGCTCATCCGCAGGATGCCGTAGCCGATATCGCGGTCCAGGCCGACGATGTTGGTGTACGTGTGGTGCATGTAATTGTGCGAGTGCCGCCACTGATCGGCCGGGCACGCGGTGTCCCATTCGAAGTTGCGGCTGGAGATCGCCGGGTCGCCCATCCAGTCGTACTGGCCGTGCATGACGTTGTGGCCGATCTCCATGTTGTCGATGATCTTGCTCAGCCCGAGCATCGCGGTGCCGGCCAGCCAGAACGGCGGGAAGATCCCGCCGAACAGCAGCGCCCGTCCGCCCACTTCGAGGCTGCGCTGCGCCTTGATCATCCGCCGGATGTAGGTGGCGTCGCGCTCGCCCAGGTCGGCGATGACGGCCTCCTTCAGCGCATCGAGCTCACGGCCGAACGCCTCGGCCTGCTCGGGGGTCAGGGTGATGGCCTTGCCCGCGACCGTCTTGGTGATGGTCTGCTGTTGCGGGGTGGTCGTGGTCGTGGTCGTGGTGTCCAGAAGGTCAGTCATGGTGCTCCCTCTCGTTGTCGCCGAGATTGCATCCGTTGCGGCCTTTCGGCGAAAAGCAGCGCGTGGAATGCGGTTTCGGCGGTTACAGGTTGATGTCGACGTCGCCGACGGGTGCGGTGACGCAGAGCTGCACGTCTTCTTCTTCGGCGGTCGAGACCACCCCGGTGATCACGTTGCGCACCACACCGCTGGTCTTGCGGCGCGTGCAGGAGAAGCAGATGCCCATCCGGCACCCGCTCTCGGGTGTCAGACCGGCCGACTCGGCCTGATCCAGCAGCGGTCGGCCGTCATCGGTGATCGCGACCGCACTCTCGGCGAAAGTCACTTGCCCACCGCTGGATTCGCCGGTGAACACCGGCGGGACGAAACTCTCCGACCGCGCGTCCGGATGGACGGCCCGCACCGCGTCGACGAGTGCCGACGGCCCGCACACGAAGACGGCGTCGGCCTCGAATGCGTGGTCCTCGAATCGCGGCGGCAGGTCGGATCCGCTCCGGTTGCGGGTAAAGCCGTGTCGCACCGTCACATTCGGCATCGTCCGGGCGATGTCGGCGAGCTCTGCGCGGTAGCAGGCCTCCTGCGCGGAGCGGGCGTAGTGGACGAACGTGATCTGCCCGCTGTGCCGCCGGTCCCGCAGCGTGCGCAGCATCGACATCACCGGCGTGATGCCACTGCCGCCGGAGACGAACAGCAGCCGGCCCGGGCCGTGCGGCAGCGTGAAGTCACCGCCGACGGAGTCCAGTCCGACGACCATGCCCGGCCGGGCGTGTTCGAACAGATACGTGGAGACCAGTCCGCCGTCGTGACGGCCGACGGTCAGTTCGATGTGCGCGTCACCCTCGGCGTTGGCCGGCGAGTACGGCCGGGTCCGCCGGCGTCCGTCGATCTCGACAGACAGGTTGATGTGCTGGCCGGCCCGGAACCCGGCGAAGGCCCGGTTCGGTGCCAGCGTCAACGTCACACTGCGCGGCGTGCTGCGTCGCACGGCCACCACCCGGGCCCGGGCGTCGCCGCGGGTCCAGGTCGGATCGACCAGTTCGGTGTAACGGTCGACCCCGTGCGGACCCGTCAGCAGGTCCAACAGGGACGACCGTCGCGCCCGAGTCAACGTTTCAGTGAACATGTGTACACCGTGCGCGCCATACTGCGAGCTCGTCAAGGGTTTGCTGCAGCTTGTGGTAGTTTTCACACAGTGAACAGTCGTACGCCCAGCTCGCGAACGGGACGTTCCAGGTCCCGGGAGAAGAGCGGGGAGACCCTGTCGCGCGAGGAACGTAAGGAAGCCACCCGCCGGGCGATCGTGGCCGCGGCGCTGCAGCTGCTCGCCGAACGCAGCTTCAGCGGGCTGAGCCTGCGCGAGGTCACCCGCGAGGCCGGCATCGTGCCGGCAGCGTTCTACCGGCATTTCGAATCCATGGAGGCCCTCGGCCTCGTGCTGATCGACGAGTCGTTCCGCGCGCTGCGCGAGATGCTGCGCGGGGCGCGGGCCGGCAAACTCGACCCGAACCGGGTGATCGAGTCCTCGGTGGACATCCTGATCGACGGGGTTCAGCAACGCCGCGAGCACTGGCGCTTCATCGGCCGCGAACGCTCCACCGGCGTCGCCGTGCTGCGGTACGCGATCCGCACCGAAATCCGTTTGATCACTTCGGAACTGGCGATCGACCTGGCCCGCTTCCCGAACCTCAACACATGGAGCAGCGAGGACCTCAACATCCTGGCCAGCGTGTTCGTCAACTCGATGATCGTGATCGCCGAGTCGCTCGAGGACACCACCGACCCTGCCGGGGTCGCCGAGATCCGCCGGATTGCGATCAAACAACTGCGGATGATCACTGTCGGCGTGGCGGGCTGGCGCAGCAGTTAACGTGACGGGCATGTCGTCCGTCGTCGAAATCAGCCATCCGCGGCCGGAGATCACCGTCGTGACCCTCAACCGGCCCGACAAGCTCAACGCGTTGTCCTACGAGCTGGTCGAGGAGCTGCACCGGTGCCTCGACACGCTCGCCGCCGACAACACCTGCCGCGTGGTGGTGCTGACCGGCGCCGGGCGCGGCTTCTGCGCCGGCCTCGACCTGAGCGCGCCCAACCCGGAGCAGACCGGCGGCGGCACCGAGTTCCCGCGCTCGGGCATGCGCTGGCAGGAACGCATCGCCGACCTCACCGCCAAGCTGCACCGGTTACGGCAGCCGGTGATCGCGGCGGTCAACGGCGTGGCCTACGGCGGCGGACTCGGCCTCGCCGCCGCGTGCGACATCCGGGTCGCGGCGCCGTCGGCGCGGTTCTGCACGCAGTTCATCAAGCTCGGGCTCGGCGGGTGCGACATCGGGGTGAGCTACACGCTGCCGCGCATCATCGGCGCCGGCCCGGCCTTCGACCTGATCCTGACCGCCCGCGCGGTCGACGCCGACGAGGCGTTGCGGCTCGGGCTGGTCTCGCGGGTGGCCGACCCGGTCCTCGACGAGGCGCTGGCGATCGCCGAGACCCTCTGCGGCTACGGCAAATTCGGGCTGGAATCGACCAAGCAGGTGCTGTGGGCCAACCTGGACGCGGGCAGCCTGGAGGCCGCGTTGCACCTGGAGAACCGCAGCCAGATCGTGGCGTCGACCAGCGGCGAGATGCGCGAGATGGCCGCCAAGATCCTGCGCAAGCCCTGACCCTCTCGCCGAGATTGCATCCCGTGCGGCCAGAATGCGGAAACGGCCGCGTGGAATGCGGTTTCGGCGAAAGAGAGGGGTAGGTCAGCGG
The DNA here is from genome assembly GCF_001552715.1 of Mycolicibacterium vaccae NBRC 14118 = CIP 105934. Classification (GTDB taxonomy): domain Bacteria; phylum Actinomycetota; class Actinomycetes; order Mycobacteriales; family Mycobacteriaceae; genus Mycobacterium; species Mycobacterium vaccae. Next base: position 34,097 of record NZ_BCRS01000010.1, read on the forward strand.
GGGGTGCCGCCACCGTCGGCGATGATCACCTGGCCGGTGATGTAGCTTCCCGCATCCGAGGTGAGAAGCAAAGCGGGGCCGACCATTTCGTCAGCGCCGGCCAGACGTCCCAGCAACGTGCCGCCGACCATCCCGTCGATGGCCGCCTGCGGGTTCTTGCGCATCATGTCGGTGTCCACCGGTCCGGGGGCCAGCGCGTTGACCCGGATGCCGTGGTGCACGAACTCCGCGGCCATCGACCGGGTGAACGACATCATCGCGGCCTTCATCGACGCGTAGATCGACAGCATCGGCGCGAAGATGAACGCACCGACCGACACCATGTTCAGCACCGCGGCGTGCTCACTGGCCTTCAGATGCGGCAACGCCTCCTGCACCAGCAGCACCGGACCGCGCAGGTTGACCTCGAACGATTTGGTCAGCGCGTCGCCGGTCATCTGCCCGAACGGCTGCGCCAGCGGGTTCGCGGCATTGTTGACGACGACGTCCACCCCGCCGAACTCGGCGACGGTGCGTTCCACGAGCGTCCCGAGATCGTCGACCTCGCCGAGATGGGTGGGCACCCCGATCGCCGAACCGCCCAGTTCGCGCAGGTGCTGCGCGGCCCGCTCACATGCGTCGGCCTTGCGACTGGCGACCACGACGCGGGCGCCGGCGAGCACATAGCCCTCGGCCAGCGCCAGCCCGATCCCGCGGGTGCCGCCGGTGACGATCACAGTCCGGTCCGTCATGTCGAAAAGCCGGTCGAAGGAAGCCCGATCCATCAGAGGCACCCACCTTCGACGAGGCCGGAGTCACTGTCGTGCGCCGCTGTAATCCACATCACGCGATTGTGACAGCCCGGCCACACTCGCCCGCGACGAGGCCGACTTCGGCGCGGCGCCCTGCCGCCGCCGGACAGCCGCTCCGGATTTGCCCCTTTCCCGGCGCCCGGACAATTTGAATACATCTGCACAGGACGCCGCGGGTCCGTCGCCCGGCTCGCCCTCCGGGCAAGGATTGCCGAAAGCGAACCCTCGTCGCGCAAAGTCGGCAGGCCCCTCCATCGCATGAGCAATGCCTAGTCAAGACACTGCCGACGGCCCAAACCACCTCGGGCAGCGAATTATTGACAGATGAAGTACATTTCGAAGTGTGCGACGCCGGGGCGCCGGGCGACGCACGAAACGCGGGAGCGCAGTCCGCTACCGCCGGCGCCCGTGTGCGCTCAGATCGCGATGGAGCGATCTTCGAGGGGAGTCGCGATCTGAGCGCACGCTCACAGCGACCGCGCACTGGTGAACCGCCGGTGCAGGCCGGTGATCGGATCCGTGAACTCCAACGTCTGGGCGAGCAGCCGCAGTGGCGCCGAGAAATCCCCGGCGGCCACCTCGACGACGTCGGGGTAGAGCGGGTCCCCGTCGATCGGCAACCCCAGCGAGTTCATGTGCACCCGCAACTGGTGGGTGCGTCCGGTTCTGGGCGTGAGCCGATACCGGCCGTCGCCCATGTGCTCCACCACCGTCTCCGCGTTCGGCTCCCCCGGCTCCTCACAGGCCTGCAACGAGCCTCGCCGCTTGACGATCCGGCTTCGCACCGTCACCGGGAACTCGTGCCCGGTGTGCGGCGCCGACGACCGCGCGAGGTAGGTCTTGGCCACCTCCCCGCGCGCGAACAACGTCTGATACGCGCCGCGGACCGCGCGCCGGGTGGTGAACACCAGCACCCCCGCGGTCAACCGGTCCAGCCGGTGCGCGGGGCTGAGTTCGGGCACATCGAGCTCACGGCGCAGACGCACCAGGGCGGTCTCGGCGACGTGGCTGCCGCGCGGCATCGTCGCCAGGAAGTGCGGCTTGTCCACGACGACGACGTTCTCGTCCCGGTACACGATCGGCATGTCGAACGGCACCGGTACCTCGTCGGGCAGGTCACGGTACAGATACACCACCGAATTCGGTTGCAGCACAGTGGCCGCACCCACCACCTCACCGTCGGCGGTGAACACCTCGCCGTCGAGCACCTTCTGCGCGGCGGCTTCGCCGAACCGGTCGGCGAACTCCACCAGCACCGCGCCTCCACGCAGCCGCACCCGCGCGGGACCGAGTCCGTCACGCACCGGAAGCGGTGCGGGCCGCCTCAATTGAGCGGCACCGGCTCGAGGATCTCCGCACGCGCCTCCGGAGCGGCCGCGCGCAACGCGTCGGCGGACTCGTCGTCGGGCTGGGTCTGCGACAACACCTCGGCCTCGACGCGGGCCAGGTACGTCGCGACCTCGCGGTCGACGTCCTCGGCGCTCCAACCCAGCAGGGGCGCAACCACTTCGGCGACCTCACGGGCACAGTCCACCCCGCGGTGCGGGTACTCGATGGAGATCCGCATCCGGCGCGCCAGGATGTCCTCCAGGTGCAGTGCGCCCTCCGCAACCGCGGCGTAGGCCGCCTCCACCTTCAGGTACACCGGCGCCTCGGTGATCGGCTCCAGCAGTTCGGGCCGGTCGTCAGCCAACGAGAGCACCTCGCCGATCAGCGAACCGTACCGGTCCAGCAGATGCCGGACCCGGTACGGATGCAGACCGTAATACGCACCAACGCTTTGGGTCTGGTTGATCATCGCGAAGTACCCGTCGGCCCCGAGCAGCGGCACCTTCTCGGTGATCGACGGCGCCACCCGGGTCGGGATGAACTCCGCGGCCGCGTCGATCGCGTCCTGGGCCATCACCCGGTAGGTGGTGTACTTGCCGCCGGCAATGGCCACCAGGCCGGGCGCCGGCACCGCCACCGCGTGCTCGCGGGACAGCTTCGAGGTCTCCTCGCTCTCACCGGCCAGCAGTGGGCGCAACCCGGCGTACACGCCGTCGATGTCTTCGTGGCTCACCGGAGTGGCCAGCACCTTGTTGACCTCTCCCAGGATGTAGTCGATGTCGGCCTTGGTCGCCGCCGGGTGCGCGAGGTCGAGATTCCAGTCGGTGTCGGTGGTGCCGATGATCCAGTGCGTACCCCACGGGATGACGAACAGCACCGACTTCTCGGTGCGCAGGATGATCGCGACCTCGCTCACGATGCGGTCGCGCGGCACCACGATGTGCACGCCCTTGGACGCCCGCACCCGAAACCGGCCGCGCTGCTTGGACAATGCCTGGATCTCGTCGGTCCACACCCCGGTCGCGTTGACCACCACGTGGCCGCGCACCTCGGTGACCGCACCGTCCTCGGAGTCGCGTACCCGCACACCGGTGACCCGGTCCCCCTCCCGCAGCAGCGCCACCACCTGCGTCGAGGTCCGCACCACCGCGCCGTAGTGGGCGGCGGTGCGCGCCACGGTCATCGTGTGCCGGGCGTCGTCGACGACGGTGTCGTAGTACCGGATTCCGCCGATCAGCGAGCTGCGCTTGAGCCCGGGAGACAGCCGAAGCGCCCCCGCCCGCGTCAGATGCTTCTGCGGCGGAACCGATTTCGCGCCGCCGAGCTGGTCGTAGAGAAAGATCCCGGCCGCGATGTAGGGCCGCTCCCACCATCGGTTGGTCAACGGGAACAGGAACGGCAGCGGCTTGACCAGATGCGGGGCCAGTGTGGTCAGCGACAGCTCGCGTTCGTGCAGGGCCTCGCGCACCAGCCCGAACTCCAGCTGCTCCAGATACCGCAGGCCGCCGTGGAACATCTTGCTGCTGCGGCTGGACGTGCCGGAGGCGAAGTCGCGTGCTTCGACCAGTGCGACCTTCAGGCCGCGGGTGGCCGCGTCCAGCGCGGCCCCTGCCCCGACGATGCCGCCGCCGATGACGATCACGTCGAACTGCTCGCTGCCGAGCCGGTCCCAGGCGCGCTCCCGCTGCCGGGGGCTCAGAAACGTCTGGCCGTTGCCTGGAGCGGGGATCGGGTCACTCACGTTGACCGGCTCCTCGTTACTCGTCAGTACGGATGGTCGCCCCCAGGCTAGCCCGATGACGGGCACCCGGCGAGGAACGAGCCGCAACCCGCGAACGCAGATCAGTCCAGATCGTCGTGCGCCATCAGCCGGCGGGCGGCCTCGACGATCGACCCCGACAGCGACGGATACACCGACAGGGTCTGGGCCAGGTCGGTCACCGAGATGCGGTTCTGCACGGCCAGCGCGATCGGCAGGATCAGCTCCGAGGCGATCGGCGCGACCACCACCCCGCCGATCACCACGCCGGTGGCCGGCCGGCAGAAGATCTTGACGAAGCCGTGCCGCAGCAGCGACATCTTCGCGCGGGCGTTGGTGCTCAGCGGCAGCATCAACGTACGGGCCGGCACGCTGCCGTCGTCGATCGCCGACTGCGGGATGCCGACCGCGGCGATCTCGGGACGGGTGAACGTCGCCGAAGCCACTGTGCGCAGCCGGATCGGCGAGACGCCCTCCCCCAGCGCGTGGTACATCGCGATGCGGCCCTGCATGGCGGCCACCGAGGCCAGCGGCAGCAGACCGGTGCAGTCCCCTGCGGCGTACACACCGGGGGCGGGGGTGCGCGACACCCGGTCGACGGGGATGTAGCCGCCCGGCTTGAGTTCGATACCGACCCGCTCCAGGCCCAGGTGCTCGGTGTTCGGCACAGAACCGACCGTCATCAGTGCGTGGCTGCCCTCGACGACGCGGCCATCGGCGATCGCCACCCGGACACCGGTGTCGGTGCGGGTGACCGAGTCGGCGCGGGCGTTCTTGATCAGCGTCACGCCGCGCTCGTTGAACACCTCCTCCAGCACCGCCGCGGCGTCGGAGTCCTCGTGCGGCAGGATCTGGTCGCGGCTGGCCACCACCGTCACCCGCACGCCGAGTTCGGTGTAGGCGTTGCAGAACTCCGCGCCCGTCACCCCGGAGCCGACGATGATCAGGTGGCTGGGCAGCTCGGTCAGGTCGTAGACCTGGCGCCAGGTCAGGATCCGCTCGCCGTCGGGCACCGCGTTGGGCAGCACCCGCGGGCTGGCGCCGGTGGCGATCAGCACGACGTCGGCCTTGAGCACCCCCACTTTGCCGTCGTCGGTGGTGACCTTGACCCGGTGGTGGGCCATGCCGGCGATGTCGTCGACCAGCTCGCCGCGACCGCCGATGATGGTGACGCCCTGGTTGAGCAGTTGGCTGCCGATGTCGGCCGACTGCGATGCGGCCAGCGTCTTGACGCGGTTGTTGATCAACGGCAGCGAGATCTTCGCGTCCTCGATGCCGATGTCATAGCCCAGCCCCTCGGCGCGGCGCAGTTCGGTGCGCACCCCGGTCGCCGCGATCAGCGTCTTCGACGGCACACAGTCATAGAGCACGCATGCCCCGCCGAGACCGTCCTGGTCGATCACCGTCACCTGGGTGACGTCGCGGCCCCTGGCGGCTGCCACCAGGGCCGCCTCGTATCCCGCTGGCCCTCCGCCGATGATCACGATGCGCGTTACCACGGTTTCAACCTAGGCCACCGAGGTAGCCACGTCGTGGACAGCAGGGCCGTCCAGGTCCCGCCGGATGCCGACAGGGCGTCTAAGCTTCTCGCGTGCCGATCTACGCCGCCTACGGATCGAATATGCATCCCGAGCAGATGCTGCAGCGCGCCCCACACTCCCCGATGGCAGGGACGGGCTGGTTGCACGGGTGGCGGCTGACGTTCGGCGGCGCGGACATCACCTGGGAGGGCGCGCTGGCCACCATCGTCGAGGATCCGACGTCGAGGGTGTTCGTCGTGCTCTACGACGTGACCAAGGAGGACGAGGAGAACCTCGACCGCTGGGAGGGTTCGGAACTCGGCTTCCACAAGAAGATCCGGTGCCGGGTGGAGCGCACCTCCGGGTTCTCCTCGGACACCTCGCTGGAACCGGTGCTGGCGTGGCTGTATGTGCTCGACGCGTGGGAGGGCGGCATCCCGTCGGCGCGCTATCTCGGGGTGATGGCCGACGCAGCCGAAATCGCCGGAGCCCCAGCGGAATACGTGCATGATCTGCGGACCCGGCCGGCCGGCAACGTGGGTCCCGGCGCGTAGCGTCAGATCAGCGGCCAGTGCCGCAGCGCCATGTCGGCCAGCCGCTGCAGTTCTCGACGGCCGACGCCGTTGGCGGCCTGGACCGCGATCCCGTTCGCCACGGTCATCACATAGCGGGCCAGCAGCCCCGGATCGGCCTCCTGCGGCAGATCACCGTCCTTGACCGCCTCGCGGAAGCGCTCACGCAGGTGTGACACCGCGTCTTCGCGGCACTCGATCAGCACATCGCGGGCCGGCACCCCGGCCGTCCCCGCGGCCAACGAGCCCTGCACGACCAGACATCCCGCGGGGCCGCCGGGACGTGTGGTGGCGCGCACCGCACCGCGCAGGAACGCCTCGGCCACGGCGCGCGCCGTCGGCTCGGCCAGCGCGCCGGTGAGATAGCCACCGGGCCCGTCGAGGTAGCGGCGCAGGGCCGCCCGGAACAGCTCCTCCTTGTTGCCGAACGCCGCGTACATGCTGGTGCGGGTGATGCCCATGGCTTCGGTCAGGTCGGTCAGCGAGGCGCCTTCGAAGCCGCGCTCCCAGAACACCACCATGGCCCTGTCCAGTGCTTCGTCGATGTCGAAGCTTCTGGGCCGGCCGACCGAAGACGTTCTGGGCGCTCCCATTTCGCCGCGATCCTACCCCTTCTGCACCGATCGGTAGGGAGTGTTCGCCGCCGAACCGGCAATTCAGTACCGATCAGTGCAGAAGTGATACATTGATATTGCACCGATCGGTACAGAAAAGGATGGGGTCAACACATGGGCACACTTGAGAACAAGACCGCGGTCGTCACCGGCGGCAGCACCGGAATCGGACTGGCTGCGGCACAACGGCTCGCCGCCGAAGGCGCCCACGTCTTCATCACCGGCCGGCAACAGGCGGCACTCGACGACGCCGCCGCCTCCATCGGCTCCGCGGCCACCCCCGTGGCGGGCGACATCGCGCGCGCGGCCGATCTGGACCGGCTCTACGACGCGGTCCGGGAGCGCGGCCGGGGCCTCGACGTGCTCTTCGCCAACGCCGGGCTGGCCGTCCTCGGGCCACTGAGCCACGCCACCGAGCAGGACTACGAGCAGAACTTCGACGTCAACGTGCGCGGGACCTGGCTCACCGTGCAGAAGGCGGTGCCGCTGCTCAACGACGGTGCAGCCGTGATCGTGAACTCGTCCATCCGCGCCGACGACGGCTGGCCGAACTTCGGGCTCTACTCGGCGTCCAAGGCCGCCGTCCGGTCGCTGGTACGCAGCTGGGCCAATGAACTCAAGGACCGCGGCATCCGGGTCAACACGGTCTCGCCGGGCTCGATCGACACCCCGGCGCCCGAGAAACTCGTCGGACCGGAGGAAGCGGCGGCGTTCAAGGCAGAGCTGGCCAAGGGCGTGCCGATCGGACGGCTGGGCCTCCCGCAGGAAGTGGCGGGCGCGGTGGCGTTCCTGGCGTCGGCCGATAGCAGCTTCATCTACGGCGCGAACATCGACATTGACGGCGGTGAGCACCAGTTCTGAGCATTCGTGTCCGTCGGTCCACCAATTCATCGCCTTACGGTGACCTTATTGTTCCCTTAACTTTCTTAGAGTGCGTGTAGGGTGACGCCCAAGCGACCGTCGCAACGGAAGGAACCCGCATGCTGCAGTCTCCTGAGCGGATCATCCTGGTCACCGGCGCATCGAGCGGCGTCGGCGCCGACGTGGCCCGCCGCGTCGCAGGGCCGGACACCCACGTCGTCGTCCACCACCACGGAAGATCCGAGCGCGCCGAAGACGTCGCCCGGTCGATCCGCGCCGAGGGCGGGCACGCGTCGACGATCGCCGCCGACGTCCACGACGAGTTCGCCGTCTCGGCGATGCTCGACACCGTCCGGGCCCGTTTCGGCCGGCTGGACGCGCTGATCCTCGCCGCATCCGGCAGCCTGGTCGACGGCGGAGCCGCACGGCGGCTCGCGAAACTGGCGATGCCGCTGATGCCGTCCGGCGCCCGGATCGTGTTCGTCACCAGCCATCAGGCCCACTTCTACCCGCACAAGGCGGTGCCGAAGGGCTACGCCGGGATCGCGGCGAGCCAGCGGGCCGGCGAGACCGCGCTCTACGGCATGCGGTCGGAGTTCGCCCACGCCGGCATCGGTGTCACCGTGGTCTCCGCGGAGATGACCGACGACACCGTGATGGTGCCCGCCGTCGCCACCGCCGCGACCACCGCGCAGCCGTCCGGCATCGTCTACGTGGGCAGCGCCGGCTAGCTTTCGCGCTGTGCCGGCCGCGCTGCCGGGGTGGGCCACGGCGAGGGCACCGGCCGGTACCGGATCTTCTGGGGCCACCAGAACCAGCGGCCCAGCAAGGCCGCGATCGACGGCGTCATGAACGACCGGATCACCAGGGTGTCGAAGATCAGGCCCATGCCGATCGTGGTGCCGACCTGCCCGATGATCGTCAGGTCGCTGACCGCCATCGTCATCATGGTCAGCGCGAAGACCATGCCGGCCGCGGTGACCACCGACCCGCTGCCGCCCATCGTCCGGATCAGGCCGGTCTGCAGACCCGCGTGGACCTCTTCCTTGAGCCGGGCCACCACCAGCAGGTTGTAGTCCGCCCCCACCGCCAGCAGGATGATCACCGCCATCGGCAGCACCATCCAGTGCAGTTCGATGCCGATGATGTGCTGCCACACCAGCACCGACAGCCCGAACGATGCACCCAGGGACAGGACCACCGTGCCGACGATCACCGCGGCGGCGATGATCGCCCGGGTCAGGATCAGCATGATGATGAAGATCAGTCCGATCGCGGCGATTCCAGCGATCAACAGGTCGTACTTGGTGCCGTCGGCCATGTCCTTGAACGTCGCCGCGGTACCGCCGAGGTAGATCCTCGACCCCTCCAGCGGGGTGCCCTTGACCGCCTCCTTGGCCGCGACCTTCAGCGCGTCGATCTTCTCGATGCCGTCGGGCGAGAGCGGGTCACCCTCGTGGGCGATGATGAACCGCACGGCCTTGCCGTCGGGCGAGATGAACTGCTCGATGCCGCTCTGGAAGTCGGCGTTGTCGAAGGCCTCCGGCGGTAGATAGAACGAGTCGGCGTTCCAGGCGTCGTTGAACGCATCGCCCATCGCCCCGGCATCGACCTGCATCTCGGCGCCGGCCTCCAGCTGCCCCTTCTGGGTCTGGTACTGCGTGAGCATGTTGATGCGCTGGGATTTCATCGACTCGATCTGCGACGGCATCAGCGCGATCAGGTCGGGCATGATCGCGGCCATCCGCTCCAGATCCGGCAACAGTTCCTGAGTGTTCTCGGTAAGCAGGTTGGTGCCGTCGATCATGTCGAACAACGAGCGCATCGAGGTGCAGACCGGGATGTTGTAGCAGTGCGGTTCCCAGTAGAAGTAGTTGCGGATCGGCCGGATGAAGTCCTCCAGATCGGCGATGTGGTCCCGCAGCTCGGTGATGTCGGCGGTCATCGTCCTGGTCTTGGCCACCATGCTGGTGGTGATCTCCGACATCTGCGTCATGAGGCTCTGCATCTTCTCCATCGTGTTGATGGTGGTTTGCAGCGACTCCGCCTGAACGAGCATGTCGTCCATCCGGTCCAGCATGTACTTCTCGTTGAGCTGCTGGGTCGTGCCCTGGCGGCTCATGGCGTACGGGATCGTGGTGCTCTTGATCGGTTTGCCGTCCGGACGGGTGATCGTCTGCACCCGGCCGATGCCCTCGACGGCGAACAACCTCTTCGCGATCTTCTCGATGACGATGAAGTCGGCCGAGTTGCGCAGGTCGTGGTCGGTCTCGATCATCAGCACCTCGGGATTGAGGCGCGCCGGGGAGAAGTGCCGCTCGGCCGCGGCGTAACCGATGTTGGACTGGATGTCGTCCGGCAGGTAATTGCGGTCGTTGTAGCTGGTCTGGTAGCCGGGCAGGGCCAACAGGCCGATCAGCGACACCGCGACGCTGGCCACCAGGATGGCGGCAGGCCAGCGCACGGTGACCGCGCCGATCTTGCGCCAGCCGCGCACCCTCATGGCGCGCTTGGGTTCCAGCAACCCGAACTTGCTCGCGATCGTCACCACGGCAGGCCCGAACGTCATCGCCACCGCGATCAGCACCAGCATGCCCAGGGCCAACGGCACCCCGAGGCTCTGGAAGTACGGCAGCCGGGTGAAGCTCAGGCAGAACGTGGCCCCGGCGATGGTCAGGCCGGAGCCGACGATGACGTGCGCGGTGCCCCCGAACATCGTGTAGTACGCCGATTCCGCGCTCTCGCCGGACGACCTGGCCTCCTGGTAACGGCCGATCAGGAAGATCGCGTAGTCCACCGCGATCGCGATGGCCAGCGTCACCAGCAGGCTGGTCGCGAAGGTCGACAGCCCGATGATGTCGTGGAAGCCCAGGAACGCCACCGCGCCGCGCACGGTCATCAGGCTCAGCCCGACCATCACCAGGATCAGCAGCGTGGTGACGATCGAGCGGAAGAACAGCACCAGCATGATCGTGATGACCAGGAAGGTCAGCGCCTCGACCATCCGCATGCTGCTGTGGCCGGCCTCCTCCTGCTCGGCCGCCAGCGCCGACGCGCCGGTGACGTAGGCCTGCACCCCGGCGGGCGGCTGGCTCTCGGCCACCAGTTCCTGCACCGCGCGCACTGACTCGTTGGCCAGCGCCTCGCCCTGGTTACCCGCGAGATAGACCTGGAAGTAGGTGGATTTGCCGTCCGCGCTCTGCGCGCCTGCCGCGGTCAGCGGGTCGCTCCAGAGGTCCTGGACGTGCTCGACGTGTCTGGTGTCGGATTCCAGCGCGCTGATCAGGTCCGCGTAGTAGCTGCGCGTGTCGTCGCCGAGGGTCTGCTCCCCCTCCAGCACGATCATCACCGAACTGTTGGACTCGTACTCCTGGAACACCTTGCCGATGTGTTCCATCGAGATGACCGCGGGCGCGTCGTCGGGACTCATCGACACCGACCGCTGCTTGCCGACCTCTTCGAGCTGCGGCACCGAGACGTTCAGGAACGCGGCGAGCGCGACCCAGACCAGGATGATCGGGACCGAGGCGAGCCGGATGAGCCGGGCGATGCCGTAGAAGTGCGGCCTCGCCTCTTCGTCCAGGCGGCTCATCGGGTCCCGTCCACCGGCGACTCCTCCAGAAGAGTTAATCGAAAGTCGTTACGGCGCAGCCGCCTTCGACAGGAAGTGTGCAAACTACCGAGTTACACTAACCAACCGGCTAACTTCAGACAAGCCGGTTGGCTAACCGGTGACCTGCAGCGGGATCGAACGACGAAGTGATCTGGGATACAGTCGCCCAGATCCGGTGGTGCAGGAGGGGGGACGATGGCCAAGGCGGTTGCCACCCGGGGCTTCGCGCGCGAGCGGGTGCTCGAGGCCGCGCTGGAGCTCTTCGCCGACCACGGGGTCAGCGGCACCTCGCTGCAGATGATCGCCGACCGGCTCGGCGTGACCAAGGCCGCCGTCTACTACCAGTTCCACTCCAAGGACGACATCACGCTGGCCGTGGTCCGACCGGTCTACGACGACATCGAACATCTGCTGCGCATCGCCGAGACGCTGCCGGCCGCCGCGACCCGGCGCAACGTGGCGACCGCGGGCATGGTGGAGCTGATCATCCGGCACCGCCGCATCTCCAGCGTGTTCTACGGCGACCCGACCGTGCACCGGCTGCTCGAGGACAACGCCGAGTTCCGCGGCCTTGGCGACCGGCTCGCCGCCCTGCTGCTCGGCCCTGACCCCGACACCGCCACCCGGGTGGCGATCTCCGTGCTCATCGCCGGCATCCACGGCTGTGTCACCGACCCCACGGTCGCCGACCTCGACGACGCCGAACTGCAGCAGGTGCTGCTGGCGCTGACCAAGACGTTTCTCGACGTGTGCGTGCCGATCGACTGAGCGTGCGCATCGCGCTGCGCGAGCGTGCGCAAACTTCCCGAATTGCTCGGCGTGGCGCCCGCAGACACGCACGCTCGCGGGAATGGGGCTGGGCGGGAATGGGGCTGGGCTACAGCGCGGCGGCGCTCTGCTCGACCAGGTTGACCATCAGGCGCACGCCGACACCGAGGGCGCGCTCGTCGAGGTCGAAGGTGGGCTGGTGCAGATCCAGCTGCGGGCCGCGGCCGCTCCACACCCCCAGCCGCGCCATCGCGCCGGGCACCTCCTCCAGATACCAGGAGAAGTCCTCGCCGCCGCCGGACTGCTTGGTGTCGGCGAGCACGCCGGGACCGATCTCCTCGATCGCGTGGGTCATGATCCGGGTGGAGATCTCTTCGTTGACCACCGGTGGCACCCCGCGGCGGTACTGCACCACATGCTCGACACCCAGCGGCGCCAACAACGACGAAATCGTCTCCTGCACAATGTCTTCGAGTGTCAGCCAGGTCTGGCGGCTGGCCGTGCGGATGGTGCCGGTCAGCGTGCCGGTCTGCGGGATCGCGTTCGCGGCCATCCCCGCGTGCACCGCGCCCCACACCATCACCGTGCTGTTACGCGGATCGATGCGCCGCGACAGCACCCCCGGCACCCCGGTGATCAGCGTGCCGAGCGCATAGACCAGATCGCCGGTCAGATGCGGACGCGAGGTGTGCCCGCCCGGTGAGTGCAGCGTCACCTCGATGTGGTCGGCCGCCGAGGTGATCGGCCCCGGTTTCACCGCGACCCGGCCTACCGGCAGGTGCGGATCGCAGTGCAACGCGAAGATCCGCGACACCCCGGTGAGCGCGCCCGCGGCGATCGCGTCGAGCGCACCGCCGGGCATCAGCTCCTCGGCAGCCTGGAAGACCAACCGCACCCCGACGGGCAGCTCGGTCTCCGACGCCATCGCCAGCGCCGCGCCGAGCAGCACCGCGGTGTGGCCGTCGTGGCCGCAGGCGTGCGCGACGTTGGGCACCTCCGAGGAGAACGGCAGACCGGTGCGCTCAGCCATCGGCAACGCGTCCATGTCGGCGCGCAGCGCCACCCGCGGCGCATCCTCGGGGCCGAAGTCGCACGTCAGGCCCGTCCCGCCGGGCAGCACCTTCGGGCTGAGGCCGGCCTCGGCCAGCACTGAGGCCACGAACTGCGTCGTCTTGAACTCCTGGCGCCCGAGCTCGGGGTGGCGGTGCAGGTGCCGACGCCACCCGACCAGGTCGTCGTGGTGCTCGCTGAGCCAGCGCGCCGCCGCATGCTTCAACACGCTCATGCCGCCCGCCTCTGCCAGTGCTCCAGCACCCGGTCCCGTTCGGTGTCGGATTCGGCCAACGCGACCACGGTGCGCGCCAGCATGATCGCGCCCTCGACGACCGCGGTGTCGGCGCTGGCGTTCACCGCCGCGGCGGCGAAGGCGGGCTGGTGGATCGACGCGCCCCCCGCGTCGACGCCGACGACCGGATGGATGCCGGGCATCACCTGGGTGACGTTGCCCATGTCGGTGCTGCCCAGCGGTACCGACGCCTCCAGCTCCGCGGGCAGCGGGGTGCGGCCCACCCGCGTCATCTCGGCGCGGAACGTCTCGGCCATCCAGGGGTCGGGGGTCAGCTCGGCGTAAGCCGGTGCCGTCTCGGCGACCAGGTGCTCGCAGCCGGTGGCCAGGGCGCCCGCGGCGAAGCAGCCGGCCATCCGGGATTCCAACGCGCGCAACGACTCCGAGTCGGTCGCCCGCATCGTGTAGCGCATCTCGGTGTGCCCGGGGATGACGTTGGAGGCCTGACCGCCGTCGGTGACGATGCCGTGCACCATCTGCCCGGGCGCGAGCTGCTGGCGCAGCAACCCGATGGCCACCTGCGCGACGGTGACGGCGTCGCCGGCGTTGACGCCCAGATACGGGGCGACCGCGGCGTGCGCTTCGCGACCGGTGTAGCCGATCGTCATCTCCGAGAGCGCCAGCGACCGCGCCGCCGCGATGTCGACGGGTCCGGGGTGCAGCATCACCGCAGCGGCGATGTCGTCGAACACCCCCGCTTGCAGCATCAGCGCCTTGCCGCCGCCCAACTCCTCGGCGGGGGTCCCCAGCAGCACGACCGTCAGACCGAGCGCGTCGGCGACCTCGGCCAGCGCCAGCGCGGTGCCGACCGCCGAGGCCGCGATGATGTTGTGCCCGCAGGCGTGCCCGAGGTCGGGCAGCGCGTCGTACTCGGCGCAGACCCCGACCACCAGCGGCCCACTGCCGTACACGGCACGGAACGCGGTCTCCAGGCCGGCGACACCCGTGGTGATCGCGAAGCCGCGCTCGGCCACCAGCGCCTGGGTCTTGGCGCAGCTGCGGTGCTCGGCGAACGCGAGTTCAGGTTCGGCGTGGATGGCGTGGGAGAGCTCGACCAGGTCACCCCGACGCCGCCGGACCACGTCCTCGACGCAGGTCGACGCGGCAACGGTGGGCATGCAGGCAAGTATCTCACTGCACAAACACCCCTACTAAGCTGCGGTCTGTGGAAGACCCGGCGACAGCTGCCGCGCGCGCGGCCGACGCGCTGCGCACACGCACCGGCAGCGACGCCCATGACGTTGCGGTGGTGCTCGGATCCGGCTGGGCGCCGGCCGCCGCGCAGCTCGGCGATCCGACCGCCGCCGTGCCGATGGCCGAACTGCCCGGCTTCACCCCGCCCAGCGCGCAGGGCCACGGCGGCCAGGTGCTGTCGCTGCGGGTCGGTGCGCACCGCGTGCTGGTGCTGCTCGGCCGCATCCATGCCTACGAGGGCCACGACCTGCGGCACGTGGTGCACCCGGTGCGGACCGCGTGTGCGGCCGGCGTGCATACCGTGGTGCTGACCAACGCCGCGGGCGGGCTGCGCGCGGACTTCTCCGTCGGCGAGCCGGTGCTGATCAGCGACCACCTGAACCTGACCGCACGCTCACCGCTGGTGGGCGCGCAGTTCGTGGACCTGGTCGACGCGTACTCGCCTCGCCTGCGTGCCCTGGCCCGCGAGATCGAACCCGACCTCGCCGACGGCGTGTACGCCGGACTGCCCGGCCCGCACTACGAGACGCCGGCCGAGATCCGGATGCTGCGCACGCTCGGCGCGGACCTGGTGGGCATGTCGACGGTGCACGAGACGATCGCGGCCCGGGCCGCGGGCGCGGACGTGCTGGGCATCTCCCTGGTGACGAACCTGGCGGCGGGAATGACGGGCCAGCCGCTGAGCCACGACGAGGTGTTGGAGGCGGGCCGTCAGTCGGCCACCCGGATGGGTTCCCTGCTCTCGTCGGTGATCGCCCGGCTCTGATCGCGGTCACGGCCGAACCGGCGGGTCGCCCACAGCACCGCGTGTGCCAGCAGCGGTGCCGCGAAGAGCATCAGCAGGATCCGCACCACCTGCGCGGCGATGACGAACGTGACGTTGGAGCCGGTCTCCACGGCGGTGGCCAGCACCGCGTACACCCCACCGGGGCTGGTCGCCAGATAACCCTCCAGCGGGGTCAGCCCGGCGACGCGGGCCAGCAGCACGCCCAGCCCGGCCGTCGCGACCCCGAGGAACACGATCAGTGCCACCGCGGCGGGCAACAGCCGACCGATCTCACGCAGCGACTCCCGGGTGAACGCCAGCCCGGCCTGCCACCCGATCAGCATGTAACCGGCCTGCACCAGCAGCTCCGGCACGGTCAACCCGAACGACAGCCCGCTGATCTCCAGCACGACCGTCAACGCCAGTGGACCCAGCAGCCCGGCGCCCGGGAGCCTGATCAACCGGCCTCCGGTCGCCCCGACGAGCACCAACGCGGTCATCAGCGCCACGCTCAGATACCAGGGCGCCGCATCGGCCCGGGCGACGTCGACCACGCTGTGGGAGCGGTCGGCGTGATAAATCAAGGTGACCACGACCGGCATGGACGCGGTGACCAGAGCGACCCGCAGGTACTGCACGACCGCCACCACGCGGTCGTCGCCGCCGAGTTCGCGCGCGATCGCGACCAGACCGGACGCGCCGCCGGCGACCAGAGCCAGTGAGCCGGTCAGCGGGGTGACGTCACGGCGCACGCCCAGCAACGCACCGGCGATCACACTGAGCACCAGCGTGCCGAGGACGACGGCGAGCACGATCGCCCAGTCGTCCTTCAGCGCGGGCAGCGCGTCCTGCTGGACCATCGTGCCGATGTAGACGCCGAGCACGCCCTGTGCCGCGACGCCGAGCCGGCGCGGAACCGCTTTGGGACCCCGGGACCACAACGCCACCGCGATCCCGACCACCAGCGCGGCGAACAGCGCCGCCGACGGCACCCCCACCAGGGTCAGCGGAACGGTCACCGCGACGGTGAGCGCGAGAAGCAGCGCCCAGCCCGGGAGGTGTCGCCAGAATGCCCACTTCGTCATTGACGCCAAGTATCCTCTTGCCATAACAAGATCTCAACTAGGGGTGATCACCTATGACACACACCAAATACCAAGGTTTATCTTGGCAATGAATGGAAAACCCGAACGCGCGTTCTCGGCCGCGACCGAACTGCGGGAATCGCTGATGGCGGTGGCGCGGCAGCTACGCAGGCACCGTCCGGACAACGACCTGACCCTGAGCCAGATGCAGCTGCTCGGCGAGATCAGCCGCGCCGGGGTGACCACCCCCGCGGAGCTCGGCATCCGGATGCACGTCCGCGTGCAGTCGTTGACCGACTCGCTCAACGAGCTGGAGTCGCGGCGACTGATCGCGCGCCGGCCCGACGAGCACGACCGCCGCCGCCAGCTCGTCGAGATCACCGCCGACGGGGTCACGCTGCTGGAGGCCGACCGCGCCGAGCGCGACGCCTGGCTGCACCAGACCATGCGCGACACCCTGTCCGAGTTGGAGTTCGACCTGCTGATGCTGGTGGCGCCGATCCTGCGCAAGGTCGCGGAGTCCGAGCCCGCCGCGGTGAATCCGGCGCGTTAGGCGACCCCGGTGGCACATTTGCGCGCCCGATTCGCCTCTGGTGGGGTGATGGGGTGACTGCACCGTTGCCTGCTGCCGTGCAGGAGTGGTTGGCCCACGACCCCGATCCCGGCGCGGCCGACGAGCTGGCCGCGTGTACTCCCGACGAACTCGCCGAGCGCTTCGCCGGGTCGCTGACGTTCGGCACCGCGGGCCTGCGCGGCCCGCTGCGCGCCGGCCCCAACGGCATGAATCTCGCTGTGGTGCTGCGCGCGACGTGGGCGGTGGCCCGGGTGCTGGCCGAGCGCGCACTGGGCGGCGCGCCGGTGGTGGTCGGCTACGACGCGCGCCACCGCTCGGCCGAGTTCGGCCGGGCGGCCGCTGAAGTGTTTGCCGCGCAGGGCTTTTCCGTGACCCTGATGCCGTGTCCGGCGCCCACGCCCGCGGTGGCGTTCGCGGTGCGCACCACCGGCGCCGCGGCCGGAGTGCAGATCACCGCGTCGCACAACCCGCCGGGCGACAACGGCTACAAGGTGTACTTCCCCGGCGGCATGCAGATCATCTCCCCCACCGACCGCGACATCGAGCACGCGATCGCGTCCGCTCCGCCGGCCGACGAGATCCCCCGCCGGGCTGTCGACGCGTCGGGCACGGAGTTGTTGCGGGCGTACGTCGAACGCGCCGCGACCGTGCGGCGCACCGCAGGCACCGCCCGCATCGCCCTGACCCCGATGCACGGCGTGGGCGGCGAGTTCGCGCTCGACGCACTGGCTCTGGCCGGATTCGACGACGTACACGCCGTCGAATCCCAGTTCGCGCCGGACCCGGACTTCCCGACCGTGGCGTTCCCGAACCCCGAGGAGCCGGGCGCCTCAGCGCTGTTGACCGCCCTGGCCGACGAGGTCGGCGCCGACATCGCGATCGCACTCGATCCGGACGCGGACCGGTGCGCGATCGGCGTGCCCACCCCGGAGGGCTGGCGGATGCTTTCCGGCGACGAGACCGGTTGGCTGCTCGGCGATTACCTGCTCACCGGCCGAGACAACACCGATGCCGTGGTGGCCAGCACCGTGGTGTCCTCACGGATGCTGGCTGCCATCGCCGCCGAGCACGGGGCGCGCCATGTGGAGACCCTGACCGGGTTCAAATGGCTGGCCCGCGCCGACGAGGGCCTGGACGCGACATTGGTGTACGCCTACGAGGAGGCCATCGGGCACTGCGTGGACCCTGACGCCGTGCGGGACAAGGACGGCATCAGCGCTGCGGTGCTCGCGGCCGACCTGGTGGTGGCGCTGCGGCATCGGGGCCTGACCGTGCTCGACGCACTCGACGAACTGGCCCGCCGACACGGTGTGCACAGCACCGCCGCGGTGACCCGCCGGGTCGACACCCCGCAGCAGGCCTCAGCGCTGATGGCACGGCTGCGCGCCACCCCACCCGTTGCGGTGGCCGGATTCGCGTTCCGCGCAACCGATCTGGCGCCACGCACCGACGCGCTGGTGTTCACCGGCGGCGACGACGCGACGTCGGTGCGGGTGGTGGTCCGCCCCTCCGGCACCGAACCGAAACTCAAGTGCTACATCGAGATCCGGTGCGCCGGAGAGGTGGCCGCGGCCCGGGCCCGGGCCGCGCAGGTGCAGGACGCCGTCGCCGCCGCGGTGCGGGACTGGGCTTAGCCGCACGGGGTCAATGGACGGTGGCGCAGCTCGCCCCGCGATACTCAGCGACCGGGCTGCAACGTCGGCTGGTCCGGGCGGGACTGGTGCACCTTCAACGCCAACTGCAGCGGGAACCACTCCGCCGGCTCCAGCACGTCGATGCCGCTGAGATTGGCGGCCCGGGTCAGACGCTGGTTCAGGGTATTGCGGTGCACGTAGAGTTCCCGGCTGGCGGCGCTCTGGCTGCGATAGTGCAGGAACACCGACAGCGTCTCGAGCAGCTCGGTGCCCTTCACCCGGTCGTACTCGGCGATCCGCGTGATCGCCACGGCATAGCGGTCGCGGATCGCCTCCACTCCCGATACCCGCATCAGCAACAGGTGGTGCCCGACGTCGTCGAGGGTGAAGACACCGTTCGGATTATCCAGGCGGCTGCCGATCGCCATCGCCTCGCGAGCCTCGGCAAGAGCGCCACCGAGCTCCGTGATCGACGAAACCGGCTGCGACAGACCGAAGGTGACAGCACGCCCGGCGGACCTGAGCCGGGAGCACAACTCCAGCAGAGGTATCCGCAGGGCGTCGACCGACTCGGCGTCACCCTGCCACGGCACCACCGCCACGGTCTGATGCGGTGTCGACGCGTACATGGTGTCCGCCGGCAACACCGATCCCTTCACCAGCAGATCCCCGAGCGCCACACTGACCGGGCCGGTCTCGCCGCGCGGCATCGACGGTGTCGACACGCTGCCGACGACGAGGACGTGGCGGGCGGCGGAGTCCAACCCGACCGCCGCGGCGCGGGACCGCAACTCGTCGGCGCCGAGCCTGCCCGCCGAAAGGTCGCGCAGGAACCAGTTCAGCCGGTTGCGTGACGCCAGTTCGTCGGTCAGGACCGCCAACCTGATCGCGACCGCCCCCTGCTGAGCCACCGCAGCGACCAGCGCGGTCTCCCGGGCGCAGAACCGCTGCGGGCGGATTCGACAGCAGGTGAGCACGCCGTACTCCTCCGCCCCCACCCGCACCGCGGCGCTGGACACCGCACCGGTGATGCCGTCGAACACCCGGTTGACCTGTTGGGAGGCGGTCCGCCAGTCGGTCACCCCGTGTCGGACATCCTTGTCGACGGTCAGCAACTCCTGGCGGAGCGCGTCGAGTTCGGGCCGGCCGGAATCAGCGGCGGAGCGGACCTTGAGGTACACCCGGTCCGCGCCCGACGGATCCGTCACGATCATCACCGCGACGTCGGCATCGGCTGCCTCGGTCAGGAACTCGACCGCATGATCCAGGGTGGGGCCTGTCGGCGTCCCCGACGAGACCATCGAGGCCAGCTCGGTCAGTCCGTCGGCCACCTGGAACAGCCTGCTGCCGGTCTGACGTGCCCGCGCGGTGTCGAACACCGGCGCCACCAGTGCCGCCATCCGTTCGACGAAAGCCACCTCGCCCGGATCGAAGTGGTGACCGGTCGTGGCCCACACCGTGATACACCCCAGCGGCTCCTCCTCCGGGGACATGATCGGCACCGAGAAGATGGCGCCGTAACGTTCCTCGCCGATGCCCGGGTAGGGCAGGAACCTCGGATCATGGGCGGGCTCGCCGGGCACCAGACAGCTCTGCTTCATCGCCGCCACCCACCCGGTGACGCCGTCCCCGAAGGCGACGCGGAGGTCGCCCACATGGTCGGCGGCCGGGCTCTCGGTCGCCCCGGTCAGCACCAGTTCCTTCGCCGCGGTGTCGTAGACGTAGGAGTACACGTCACGGTTGCCCCGGCCCGCCTGGATCGCGTCCGCGACGCCCTGCGCGACAACCACGACGTCGGTGGTGGACGCCAGCACCCCGGCCAAATGCTGCACGGCCCGCAACTCCACCTGGGACAGCGGTTCGTCGGGCATGGCCCATCGTAATTCGGCAGCGCCCGCGCCGGGACATATCGCGCCGTTTCTAGACACGGCTGAAGTAGCGCCCGTTCTCCCAGTCGCTCACCGCTTCGCGGTGGCGATCGCGCTCCCACTGCCGCGACGCGAGATAGTGCTCCACGAAGGTGTCGCCGAACGCGGCGCGGGCCAGGCCGCTGCGCCCGAACGCGTCGACCGCCTCGGCCAGCGAACAGGGAAGCGCCGCTTCGGCTCCCTCGTAGGCGTTGCCGACGACCGGTGCAGGCGGCTGGAGGTCGTTGTCGATGCCGTGCAGAATCCCCGCCACGCACGCCGACAACGCGAGGTACGGATTGGCGTCGGCGCCGGGCAGCCGGTTCTCCATCCGGCAGGTCGGCTCGTCGGCGGCGATGACGCGCAGCGCGGCGGTGCGGTTGTCGGTGCCCCACGCCGCAGACACCGGCGACCAGGACCCCGGCACCCGCCGCTTGTAGGAGTTGA
Source organism: Mycolicibacterium vaccae NBRC 14118 = CIP 105934 (assembly GCF_001552715.1). Lineage (GTDB taxonomy): Bacteria > Actinomycetota > Actinomycetes > Mycobacteriales > Mycobacteriaceae > Mycobacterium > Mycobacterium vaccae. Next base: position 54,876 of record NZ_BCRS01000010.1, read on the forward strand.
CCGTCGGGCAGTAGAGCACGGTGAAATCGCGCATCGACGCCAATTGCCCGGCCACCGCGTGACGCATCAGCGCCGAGGGCCCGTCACCGTCCCACATCGCGTTGCGCGCGGGGCTGTCGATCCGCTGCATGCTCTGGTGGATGTGCGCGCTCGAACCGGCCGACTCCGTGGCGACCTTGGCCATGAACGTGGCCAGATAGCCGTGCTGCTCGGCGATGCGGCGGACACCGTTTTTGTAGATCGCCACCCGGTCGGCGGTGGTGAGCACGTCGGCGTGCTCGATGTTGATCTCGAGCTGGCCCGCGCCGTACTCGGCGTTCGACGCCAGGATCGGAACGTCGCAGGCGCGCATGCCTTCTCGGATCGCGCCGATGACCTCTTCGAGGGCACTGTGCCGGTTGAGGCTGAACGTCGCGTGGCCGGGGGCGGCCGGGGTCAGATTCCGGTACCCCTTCGCTGCGGCCGACTCGGGGGTCTCCCGGAACAGATAGAACTCGAGCTCGTAGCCGGCGGTGACCCGGTAGCCGAGGGCTGCTGCGCGCGCAGCCTGCTCGACGAGCACAGTCCGCGGCGAGACCGCCACCTGGGACCCGTCGGTGTTCACCACGTCGCAGAGCACCAGCGCGTGGCCGGGTTCCCACGGAACGGGCCGCAGCGTCGCCAGGTCCGGCACCAGGACGACGTCGGAGTAACCTGTCTGCCAACCGGATACGGTGTAGCAGTCCATCAGCGTGTCCTCGATGTCCCAGCCGAACACGATGTTGGGGATCGTGGAGCCCCGCCGCACGATCGAGTCGAGGAACACCTCGGCGGGCACGAACTTGCCGCGCAGTTGGCCGTCGATGTCGGTCATCCCGAACTGCACGGTGGTGATCCTGTGTTGGTCGAACAGGGCGCGTGCCGCCGCCACCGCGGCGTGGGCTTCGTCGTTCGTGACCCTGCCGTTGGTGACCCCGGTCGTGGTCCAGGTATCGGTCATCGCCGAACTCCCTCCGTCGGCACCGCGTCAGCTACCGGCAAAACTAGCCCGACCGCGACGACCCGGTCTGCGTGCAGCTTGACCATAGTTTCATGGCAGTACTGGTTCGGCGTCCTTTCGGCGGCATACCTTCTGCCCAACGGCCACCCCCCGGCCCGATCCGCCCAGCCCGATTCCCGCCCGCCGGAAGGACAATCATGAGCAGCCAACTCCGCCGCCTCGTCGTCACCGCCACCGCGGCGGCGGCCGTCCTCGCGACCCTGGCGCCCGGCGGCGCGGCACACGCCCAACCGGCCGAGGTGCGCAACGTCGTGCTGGTGCACGGCGCCTTCGCCGACGGGTCGGGCTGGCGCGGGGTCTACGACGAACTGACCACCCGCGGCTACCGGGTGACCATCGTCCAGAACCCGCTCACCTCGCTGGCCGACGATGTCGCCGCGACCAGACGCGTGCTGGACCGCCAGGACGGCCCGACCCTGCTCGTCGGCCACTCCTGGGGCGGCACCGTCATCACCGAGGTCGGCGTGGACCCGAAGGTCGCCGGTCTGGTGTACGTGTCGGGCCTGGCGCCGGACGCCGGCGAGACCACCGGCCAGCAGTACGCCGACTACCCGGCGCCGCCCAACTTCGTCATCGAGACCCAGCCGGACGGCTTCGGGTTTCTGAACGCCGAGAAGTTCAAGGCCGGATTCGCCGCCGACACCAGCGACGAAGAGGCGGCATTCCTTCGTGATTCGCAGGTGCCCGTGCGGATGGCTGCCTTCGAGGAGACGCTCACCCAGGCGGCGTGGCGGACCAAGCCGAGCTGGGCGGTGATCGCCACACAGGACGAAGCCATCGATCCGAGGATGCTGCGCCAGACCGCCCAGCGCATCGGCGCCGAGATCACCGAGGTCGAGGCCAGCCACGTCTTGTTCCTCACCCATCCCCGCGCCGTCGCCGATGTGATCGACCGGGCCGCCAAGGAATCCGGTCAGCTCTGACCGGCGGCGCCGACCGACGCGACTCGCTCGTCGGAGCGCGCGACTCTGCTCGCCGGCCCCACCCGGACCGGGAGCCGTTCCAGGCCCCGCATCAGCGTGCTCGGCCGATAGCGCATCGGCTCGGTCTCGACCAAGTCGATGGCCTCGAACCAGGACAGCAGCCGGTCGAACGCGATCTCTCCTTCCATCCGCGCCAGCGGAGCGCCGATGCAGTGGTGCACGCCGTGGCCGAACGCGAGGTGCCGGTTGACGGGCCGGAAGATGTCGAAGCGGTTGGCTCTGGGGAACTGGGTCATGTCGCGGTTGGCCGACTGCAGTCCGATCAGCACCAGCTGACCGGCGGGTATCTCGACCTCACCCACCGTGACCGGTGCGCAGGTGAACCGGACGGTCGCGGTGTTCAGCGGACTTTCGAACCGCAGCACCTCATCCACCGCCGCGGGCAGCAACGACCGGTCTTGGCGCAGTGCCCGCATCTGCATCGGGTTGCGCAGCAGCGCGAGCATGCCGTTGCCGATCAGGTTCACCGTCGTCTCGTAGCCGGCCACGATCAGCAGGAACGCCGTGCCGAGCAGTTCCTTTTCGGTCAGCTGATCCCCGTTGTCACGCAGGTGGACCAGATGACCGAGCACGTCGTCGGCCGGTTGCTCGCGCTTGGCCGCCAGCATCCCGCGGAGCAGATGTGTCAATTCCCGCTGCGCGCAGGACAGCTCGTCGGCATCGGTGCTGGTGAAGATCGGCATGGCCAGCGAGGAGAACCGCTCATGCTCGGCGGGCGGCACACCGAGCAGTTCACCGATCACCCGGATCGGCAGCGGCTGCGCCAGTGACTGCATCAGATCCAGCTGACCGGGCGCCTTCTCGGCCATCGCGGCGAGCAGTTCGTCGGCGATCCCGACGATCGCGGGCCGCAGGCGCCGGACCGAATGTGCGGTGAACGCCGAGGTGACGAACCGGCGTAGCCGGGTGTGGTCGGGCGGATCGCGGAACAGCATGTTGTCCCCCAACACCGAGCCGATCGAGCCGTCCGTGCCTTCGGGGAACAGACCGCTGGCGATGCCGCCGTCCTTACGAAGTCGCGAGTCCGCCAGCAGATTCCGCGCGTCCGCGTACCGGGTGACCAGCCACACCCTCACCCCGCCCCACATCTCGACCTGGTGGGCCGGGCCCTGCCTGCGCAACATGTCATAGGTGGGGTGCGGATTCTGGATGAACGAAGCTCCCAGCTTCAACATCGTTTTCTCGGTCCCGTCGTCGGTGTAGCGCCTGCGCCGATGGCTGTTGCGCTCCAGCGTGCCGACACCCCGCCGGGATACCCAGGCCGAATCTTTCCTGGTAAGCGGACAACCAGGAACGGGTCAGCACACCTCGCTGAGCGCCAGCCGGCGAAGTGCGTGCTCTGACGGCGATCCCGGGTCGGCCCAGTAGGTGGACATGATGTGGTCGCTGCCCCGCAGGGTGAGAAGCTGAAAATGCAGATCGAGCGGACCGACCTCGGGGTGGTTGACCAGAAGCAGACCACCGCCGTGCTTGACGACGTCGTGGTTGACCCACAACTGATCAAAACGCGCACTGCAGGTGCGCAATTCGTCGATCATCGCGTCGAGCTCCCGGTTCTGCTGCTCTCCGGCGTAGTCGCGCAACCACCGGACCGCCCACGCCGTCATACTCTCCCAGTCGCGGTAGAACTCGCGCATCTGATCGTCGAGGAACAAGCGGCGCAACGGACTCTCACCGACCGCGAAGCTCGGCGACAGCGCCTGTGCGCACCGATTCGCCATCACCATGGTGGTGGTGACATCGTGGATGTGCGCGGGCGTGCCGGGCCAGCCGTCGATCAGAGCCTGCAGCGCAGGATTCAGCGGCTGTCTCCACTCCGCCGAACATTTCGAATGCAGAGGCTCCGACACCAGTTTTCGCAGATACACCGCCGCGTCCGGAGTCAGCCGCAAACCACGAGCAATGGCATCGAGCACCTGGTCCGACGGCCGCTCCCGGCCCTGCTCGATGCGGTGGTAGTAGTCGGCGCTGATCCCCGCCAACTCGGCCACTTCCTCACGGCGGAGTCCGGCCACCCGTCGCCGGCCCCCGGCGCGCAGCCCGACGTCCTCGGGCTGGATCTTGTCACGATGGGCGCGCAAGAACTCCGCCAGCGTGTGGTTCTTCTTTGACACGTCCCGATTGTATGACGGCGTCAACCCGGTGACCAGCAATAATATTCGCCTGACCAGCATATTCCGGGGATCGCAGATGCGGTGCAACGTGACCATAGTTTCATGGCAGCCCTGGTTCGGTCCTCTTCAGGGACATAGCTTTCAGCTGCGACCCCGCAGTGTCGACCGGTCGTAGAAGGGACATGCGCCGGCCATGCCGAATTGGAGTGATCTGAGCCGAGACGAGGTGGCCGACGCCGCACGCTCGGGCGCCGTGGCGGTTCTGCCGATGGGCGCGATCGAACAGCACGGGTCCCATCTGCCCACGGGCACGGACACCCTTCTCGCCACTGCCGCGGTCGAAGCCGCGGTCGCCCGCACCGGCAACGTCGGACTGCCCGCCTTGGCATATGGATGTTCCCTCGGACACACGGCCCATTGGCCGGGAACGCTGTCGTTGTCCGTCTCGACCCTGACCGCGCTCGTCCTCGATATCGGACGTTGGGTCTTCACGTCGGGCTTCCGCAAGATGGTGGTGATCAACGCCCACGCCACCAACGGCCCGCCCACGAAGAGTGCGCTGCTCACCCTCCGTCACGAAATTCCGTCACTGCACACACGTTTCGCCTCGCTGTACGACATCACACCGCAGGCTCGCGCAGGATACTTCGGCGATGCCGATGACCCGCATGCCAACGCAGCCGAGACGTCGATGCTGCTGCACCTCGACGCCGGCCTGGTGTTTCTCGACCGGGCCGTCGACGAGGAAGACCGCACCTCCACCCGCGTGTTGACCTACGCGATGCCGGACGTCACCCGTAGCGGAGTGGTGGGCTACCCCACCACGGCCACCGCGGAGTCGGGCGCAAGGCTTTTCGACGCAATCGTCGACGGCGTCGCCGAGCTGCTGTGCCGGGCACGCGAGGAATCCGAACCCATGCCGAAGTGCGACCGAGCATGAACGCTTCCGGGCGCGCACGATCGTGGTGACAACTCTGCCTGGATGGGCTCACCCGCGGCAGTGACGATGTGTCCATGCATTCGAATCACGACCGCGCTGCCGATTTCTACAGAGGCACAGTTGTTTCCGTCGTTCGCACGGCGATCCTGGCGGTCGCGCTGCTCGTTGTCGTGACGGAGCTGTTCTGACGCGAGAACCTTCACTCGAACTGGACGGGCAGCCGGTGCAGTCCCCTCAGCAACATGCTCCGCCGGTATTGCAGGGGTTCGGACCCGGCCAGTTCGATGTGGTCGAAACGGGACAGTAGTCCGTCGAAGGCGACCTCGGCTTGCATCCGGGCCAGTGGTGCTCCGAGGCAGTAGTGCACCCCGTGACCGAAGGCGAGGTGACGGTTGCCGGCGCGGAACACGTCGAACCGGTTCGCCCCGGCGAACTGCGCCACGTCACGGTTGGCCGATTGCAGCGCGATCAACACGAGTTCACCGGCTGGAATCGTCACCCCACCCACCTCGACCGGTGCGCTGGTGAAACGGACACTCGCGGTGTTCAAGGGACTTTCGAACCGCAATGCCTCCTCGATCACCGCGGGCAGCAGTGATCTGTCGGCGCGCAGGGCGTGCAACTGCGCCTGGTGGGTCAGCAGCGCCAGCACTCCGTTGCCGATCAGGTTCGCAGTCGTCTCGTAACCGGCGACGATCAACAGCAACGCGGTACCCATCAGTTCTCTGTCGCAGAGCTGATCCCCGCTCTCCCGATGGTGAATGAGTCCGCTGAACACGTCGTCGGCCGGTCGGTAACGTTTGACTGCCAGCATCGTACGCAACAGGTGCACCAGTTCACTTTGCGCACTGGCCAACTGGTCGGCATCGATGTTGTGGAAGACGCCAACGACGAGCGAGCAGAACCGGTCCCGCTCGTCCAGCGGCACCCCCAGCAGTTCGCCGATCACCCGGATCGGCAGCGGCTGGGCCAGAGCCTGCATCAGGTCCACCGGCCCGGGCGCCGAAGCGGCCATCGTGGAAAGCAGTTCGTCGGCGATCGCGACGGCGGTGGACCGCAACTTCGGGATCGAGTAGGCGGTGAGGGCCGCGGTGAGGAAACGTCGCAGCCTGGTGTGGTCTGGCGGATCCCGGAACAGCATGTTGTCGGCCAACGCGGGATCGGTCGGTCCGTCGGTGGCAGACAGGCAGAGCGTGCCGGTGCCGTCCTTACGGAGTCGCGGATCGGCGAGCAGGGTTTTGGCCTCCGCATACCGCGTGATCAACCATACCCGCACGTCGTCCGACATCTCGATCTGATGCGCGGCGCCTTGTCGCCGAAGCAGATCGTAAGCCGGGTGAGGATTTTGAATGAACGAACTCCCCAGCCTCAGCACTGTCCTGCGGTCCCGCCCCGGATCGAACGCATGCGCTTCACAGTGACGGCGTCGCAGGGCGATACCCAGTCTGAACTTCTCCTAGTAGTCTTCCGGCCCCGATCGGGAACCACAGACCTCTGCCAGCCGGCGCAGCGCGTGGTCGGATGGGGACTGCGGGTCCGCCCAGTACGTCACCATCGTGTATTCGGTGCCGCGCAGGCCCAGATGCTGAAAGTGCAGATCGAGCGGCCCCACCAACGGGTGATCGATCTGCAGGAGACCGCGGCTGTGCGCGCGGACGTCGTAGGTGGCCCACAGGGAGTCGAAGCGTGCACTCCGGCTGCGCAAGTCGTCGATCAGCGCGTGAAGCTTCGGATCCGGGTGGTGTCCGACGAAGTCGCGCAGCCACCGGACCGCCCATGCGGTCAATCCGTCCCAGTCACGGTAGAACTCGCGCATCTGCGCGTCGAGAAAGAGGCTGCGCAACGGGTTGCCCCCGGTCGCGAAGCTCGGAGACAACGCCGCCGCGTGCGGGTTCGCCATCACCACGGTGACGCCGACGTCATGAATGTGTGTGGGTGAGACAGGCCAGCCGTCGATGAGGATCTGCAGTGCCGGGTTCAACGCCTGCTGCGACGTCGCGAGGTTCTGTCGCGGAAGGTGATTCGCCACCACGTTTCTCAGGTACCGGGTCGCGTCCGGGCTCAGCCGCAACGTCCGCGCGATTGCGTCGAGCACCTGATCTGACGGGCGTTCCCGCCCTTGTTCGATCCGGTGGTAATAGTCGGTGCTGATACCGGCCAAGCCGGCCACCTCTTCGCGTCGAAGGCCGGCGACGCGACGACGAGCACCGGCTGGCAGCCCGACATCGGCGGGCTGAATCTTGCTCCGGTGGGTGCGCAAGAACTCCGCGAGCGGATGGTTCTTCTTGGACACCGTGCCAGTGTATCTACGCCCGGTACCCCTTGGCTACAAACAGATTCACCTGATGAGGGACAAAATTCTCCGCTCGCGCAGGGTGGTAGTCGACTTCCTAGGCAAAGCTCTGCCTTCTCCCCGCAATGCGGTGGGCGGTTCACTGTGTTAACGCGGTCCGCTCCGGCCAGGCCGCTTGGCCGCACCCCTATCCGGTTCCCGGCCCGACCAATTCACCCCATCCGGAGCACATCACACTGAAGGACTGGCCATGGACCACCATCACCACTCGTCGACGGTGACGAGATGAAACGTCACGTCTGCGCCACGCTCCTGGCCGCATCCGTCGCGGTCGCCGGCTGCACCTCGCCGCACAGAACCCCGGCCGCCGTCACTTATCTGGGTCAGGCAGAGATTCCGCACCTGTCGACCGTCGACGGCTCGGTGATCGGCGGCCTGTCCGGCATCAGTTACGACCCGGGCCGCGATGTGTACTACCTGGTCACCGACGACCAGTCGGGTAACGGGCCGACCCGCTTCTATGTTTCCCGAATCAAATTGCAGAACAACGGCGTTCAATCAGTCGAGTTCCTCGAGTCGCGCCGGCTGCTTCCTCAACACCGGACTGAGTTCCGTGCGTCGTCGATCACCGACACCCGCGCCGTGATGACGCCACCGGACCCCGAAGGCATCGCCGTCGACAGCCGACGGCAACGGATCTACTGGTCCAGCGAGGGATCACGACTGGTCGACGAGCCGAATTCCACTGTCCTACAGGATCCGTCGGTGCGCATCGTCGATTTCGACGGGCGTGGGATCGGCGAATTCACCATGCCGGACAACCTGCTCATGTCCGCCGTCGACCGAGGGCCGCGTCAGAACCTCTCGCTGGAGGGCCTGACGCTGACGCCCAGCGGCGACTCGTTGTTCACCGCGATGGAGGGCCCGCTGTTCCAGGACGGTCCACGGCCGACGCCGTTGCGCGGCGCCCTGACCCGGATCACCCGGTTCGATCCCGACACCCTCGAGCCCACCGCGCAGTACACCTATGCACTGGACCCGACCACTTCGGGAAGCGGCGGCGACAACGGGCTGTCCGATCTCGTGGCGCTGGACGACTCCAGTTTCCTGACACTCGAGCGGGGGCGCGGCTCGCGCACCTCCGCGCGGATCTACCACACCGAGATCGGCGACGCGCAGGACGTCATGGGGGTGCCCGAGCTCGACGGCCGACCGGTGTCATCGATGACCAAGACCCTGCTCGTCGATCTCGCCACCACCCCGGATTTGAAGCGGGTGGCCAACCTCGAGGGAATCACCCTCGGACCGCCACTTCCCGACGGCCGTCTCTCGGTCGTGGCCGTCAGTGATGACGACTTCTCCGCCGACCACGTCACCCAGGTGCTGGCATTCGCGATCGGAACAGCGACGTGAGCCCGCTCCCAGAGCCTTTCAGGAAAGGAACAATCATGCTCGACACCCCCTTCACCCTCCGAGAGGCCGGTCCCGGCTCGTTGACCGCGCGCATCGCGGCACGGACATTCGCCGGTCGGCTGGATCAACAGCTTGCCCTGGGCTTCACCGGCAAACCGGGCACGCCGCTGGCCGCCCACGCGCGGCGCCTGGAATCCCCGCGGGAACGGCGCAGCATCGCGTGCTCGTTCGAGCGGACGGTCGCCGACGCCCATGACGGGAGCGCGTGGCGCACCGGGCGAATCCCTCTGCACCGAAACAGCATCCGCACGGCGCAGGACACCGTTCAGGTGATCATCGATCGGCTGCGATCACCACACCCGGTGCAGGCCAGAGGGATGGCTCGGCTGCGCCGGGTACTCGCCGACGGAGGCGGTCCGCTCTACGAGTTCGGCGCCGGCGACCTCGACGGCCGGCTGCGGGCGGCGCTGTGCGCCCTGTGATCCGGGTCGGTCAGCGTGGCCCGAACTGACGGTCACCGGCGTCACCCAGACCCGGGACGATGTAGGCGATGTCGTTGAGACCCGAGTCGATCGTCGCGGTGAACAGCTTGAGCCGCGGGGCCACCTTCTCCAATGTCCTGAGGCCCTCCGGGGCGACGACGACACAGATCGCGGTGACGTCCACGGCATCGCGGGCGTAGAGCAGCTCCAGCGTGTGGGCCATCGAACCGCCGGTGGCCAGCATCGGATCCAGCACGATGACCGGTTGGTGGCTCAGGTCGTCGGGCAACGACTCCAGATAGGGCGTGGGCTGGTGGGTCTCCTCGTTGCGGGCGACCCCGACGAAGCCGACCCGCGCCTCCGGGATCAGCGCGTGCGCCTGGTCGACCATGCCGAGACCGGCACGCAGCACCGGGACCAGCAGCGGCGGAGAGGCCAGCCGCGTCCCCGCCGTCTCACACAGTGGGGTGCGCACCGGCACGATGTCGACGGCGAGCTCCCGGGTGGCCTCGTAGACCAGCATCAGCGTGAGGTCGCGCAACGCCGCGCGGAACCCGGCGTTGTCGGTGCGCTCGTCGCGCAGGGTCGTCAGCCGCGCCGCGGCCAGCGGGTGATCCACAACGCGCACATCCATGGCACCAGACCTTAACGGGAACCGGTCAGCGCTTCCCGGCGTCCTATCCATATGCCCGCCCCGCTGTCCGTGGACACCGCGTCCCTCCGCGCCTACGGCTCCGCGTGCACCGCGCATGCTGCCGACCTCGATGCCGCCGCGACGCGGCTGGCCGCCGCAGCGGCCGAGGCGGCACCGATGTTCGGGCCGGTCGGTGCCCGGTTCCTGGCGTCACTGTCCCGGGCGGCCCGGCACGAGGCCGGCGTCCTCGGCGGGCTCAGCGGTCGTCTCACGG
>NZ_BCRS01000011.1 GCF_001552715.1 Mycolicibacterium vaccae NBRC 14118 = CIP 105934
AACACCGGGTTGCTGCTTTCGCGCACCGTCGGGTCCTTCCTGTCTCTATGTGTCGTCATGCCTCGACCTGTGAGGATCACACGGTCAACGTTCGGGGTTCCCGGACAGTTCCCGGCTGCGATCGTCAAGATCGACCGGTCACCTCCCAGGGCCTTCACAGGAACCTTACCCGGGCTGAGGCCGACCCGGGAGACGATCTAGATTGCTATCCGTGGACGAAAACAAGGATGTCCTAGTAACTGCTGCCGGCGGCCTCGGTCGGATCACGCTCAACCGGCCCAAAGCGATCAATTCACTGACCCATCCGATGGTGGAGACGATCGCGCGGACGCTGACGGCCTGGGAGACCGACGACGCGGTCGACGCCGTCGTGGTCTCCGGCGCAGGCGACCGCGGGCTGTGCGCGGGTGGCGACGTGGTGGCCATCTACCACGACGCCAAGACCGGGGGCAGCGGATCCCGCCGGTTCTGGCACGACGAGTACCTGCTCAACGCCTACATCGGCCGCTACCCGAAGCCCTACGTCGCGGTGATGAACGGCATCACGATGGGCGGCGGGGTCGGGATCAGCGCGCACGGCAGCGTCCGCGTGGTCACCGAGACCACGAAGATGGCGATGCCCGAGGTCGGCATCGGGTTCATCCCCGACGTCGGCGGCACCTACATCCTGTCGCGCACACCGGGCCTGCTCGGGGTGCACGCCGCGCTGACCGGGGCGCCGTTCTCCGGCGCCGACGCCATCGCGATGGGGTTCGCCGACCACTTCGTGCCGCAGGACCGACTGGAGTCGTTCGTCGACGCGATCGAGGCCGACGGCGTCGACGCCGCGGTGGCCGCGTTCGCCCAGGAGCCGCCCGCGAGCGCGTTGCTGGCCCAGCGAGAGTGGATCGACCACTGCTACGCCCAGGAGACCGTGGCCGATATCGTCGCCGCGCTGCGCGACCACGGCGGCGCCGCGGCCGAGGCGGCGGACCTGATCGCGTCCCGCTCCCCCGTCGCGGTCTCCGTCACGCTCGAAGCCGTGCGCCGCGCCGCGAAGCTGGACACACTCGAAGACGTGCTGCGCCAGGAGTTCCGGATCTCGTGCGCGTCGCTGCGCTCGCACGACCTCGTCGAGGGCATCCGCGCACAGCTGATCGACAAGGACCGCAACCCCAAGTGGTCGCCGGCGTCGTTGTCGCAGGTGACCTCGGCTGACGTCGAGGCATACTTCGCATCCGCCGACCCCGACCTGACATTCGACGAGGAGTAACCATGGGCTCACCGAACTTCGACACGATCATCGTCGAGCGCGACGACCGGGTCGCCACCATCACGCTGAACCGGCCGAAGGCGCTCAACGCGCTCAACAGCCAGGTGATGCACGAAGTCACCACCGCCGCAGCCGAACTCGACGCTGACCCGGGTGTCGGGGCGATCATCGTCACCGGCAACGAGAAGGCCTTCGCCGCCGGCGCCGACATCAAGGAGATGGCCGGGCTGTCGTTCGCCGACGTCTTCTCCTCGGACTTCTTCGCCGCGTGGGGCAAGTTCGCCGCGACGCGCACACCGACGATCGCCGCCGTCGCGGGCTACGCGCTGGGCGGGGGCTGCGAGCTGGCGATGATGTGCGACATCCTGATCGCCGCCGACACGGCGAAGTTCGGCCAGCCCGAGATCAAGCTCGGCGTGCTGCCCGGCATGGGCGGATCGCAGCGGTTGACCCGCGCGATCGGCAAGGCCAAGGCGATGGACCTGATCCTGACCGGGCGCAACATGGGTGCCGAGGAGGCCGAGCGCGCCGGGCTGGTGTCCCGCGTGGTGCCGGCCGACACGTTGCTGGAAGAGGCGAGGTCCGTCGCGGGCACGATCGCGGGCATGTCGCTGTCGGCCTCCCGGATGGCAAAGGAGGCCGTCGATCGCGCGTTCGAGACCACGCTGACCGAGGGCCTGCTCTACGAGCGCAGGCTGTTCCACTCGGCGTTCGCCACCGACGACCAGACCGAGGGTATGAACGCGTTCACCGAGAAGCGGTCGCCGAACTTCACGCATCGCTAGAGTTCATGCGTGACCGATACCGGTGAAGCCCCCGCCGCGGTGACCGGCGAGGCGCCGGCGCGCGAGGAATCGACCGCGCCTCGACCCGCTTGGTGGGTGCGCCACTACACGTTCACCGGCACCGCGGTCGGTTTCATCTTCGTGTGGTTCTCGCTCACGCCGTCGCTGCTCCCGCGCGGCCCGCTGTTCCAGGGCCTGGTCAGCGGCGGCGCGGGCGCGATCGGCTACGGCCTCGGGGTCTTCGCGGTGTGGCTGGTGCGGTTCATGGGGTCCAAGGACAGCAGTCCGCCGGCGCCCCGGCGGGCCTGGGCGGTGCTCGGCGTCATCGCGGTGATCGGGATGGTCGTGATGGTCGTCCAGTTCCACGACTGGCAGGACGACGTCCGCGATCTGATGGGCGTTCCGCGGCTCACCTTCTGGGATTACCCTCTGGCTGCGGCCCTTTCAGTGGTGACCCTGTTCGTGCTCGTCGAGATCGGCCAGAAGGTCGGCGTTTTCGCGCGCTTCCTGGACCGTCAGATCAGGCGGGTGGCCCCACCCCGGGTGGCCGCGGTCGTGGTGGTCGCACTGTTGTTGGCGTTGACGGTGGCGCTGCTCAACGGCGTGGTGGTGCGGGTCGCGATGAGCACGATCAACAAGACGTTCGCCGCGGTCAACGACGAGACCGATCCCGACTTCGCCGCGCCCACATCGGATTTGCGCTCCGGCGGACCGCAGTCGCTGGTGAGCTGGGAGTCGCTCGGCCACCAGGGCAGGATCTTCATCTCCGGCGGCCCGTCGGTCCAGGACCTCACCGAGTTCAACGGGTCTGCCGCGACCGAACCGATCCGCGCCTACGCCGGACTGAACTCGGCCGAGGGCATCAAGGAGACCGCTGCGCTGGCCGCCCGCGAGCTGCAGCGCACCGGCGGCCTGGACCGTGCCGTCGTCGCGGTGGCCACCACCACCGGCACCGGCTGGATCAACGAGGCCGAAGCCTCTGCGCTGGAGTACATGTACAACGGCGACACCGCGATCGTGTCCATGCAGTATTCGTTCCTGCCCAGTTGGCTGTCGTTCCTGGTGGACAAGGAGAACGCCCGCCAGGCCGGTCAGGCGCTGTTCGAGGCGGTCGACGAGCTGATCCGCGAGATGCCCGAGGCGCTGCGCCCGAGGCTGGTGGTGTTCGGTGAGAGCCTCGGTTCGTTCGGCGGGGAGGCCCCGTTCCTGGCGTTGAACAATCTGATCGCGCGCACCGACGGCGCCCTGTTCAGCGGGCCCACGTTCAACAACACGATCTGGACGGACCTGACCGGCAACCGTGATCCGGGCTCGCCGATGTGGCTGCCGGTGTACGACAAGGGCGCCAACGTCCGCTTCGTCGCCCAGGCCCGGGACCTGCAGCGGCCCCACGATCCGTGGGAGCAGCCCAGGGTGGTCTATCTGCAGCACGCCTCGGATCCGATCGCGTGGTGGAACACCGATCTGCTGTTCACCCGACCGGACTGGCTTCACGAGCCGCGCGGATATGACGTGTCACCGAACATGGAGTGGATCCCGGTGGTGACGTTCCTCCAGGTCAGCGCCGACATGGCGGTCGCGGTCAACGTCCCCGACGGCCACGGGCACGTCTACGTCCGCGACGTCGCCGACGCGTGGGCGTCGATCCTGTTGCCGCCGGGCTGGACGCAAGCCAAGACCGAGAAGCTGCGGGGCATGCTCCGCAGCGACGAGAACACCTAGACCAGAACACCTTTGAGCGCGTGGTAGCCGCCGATGACGTCGGTGGCACGGTGCAGGCCGAGTTCCTTGAGCGAGGCCGCGGCCAGGCTGGAGGTGTAGCCCTCAGAACACAGCACCACCCACTCGACGTCGTCGTCGACCGCCTGCGGGATCCGGGCGTCGCTGGTGGGGTCGCACCGCCACTCCAGCACGTTGCGCTCGATCACCAGGGCTTGGGGCACCTCGCCCTCGGCGGCGCGCTGCGCGGCCGGTCGGATGTCGACCAGCACCGCGCCCCGGGCCAGTGCCGCGGGCACTTCCTCGGCCGGTAGCCGGGTCAGCGTGGCCCGCGCGTCGGCGAGTACGGCGTCGATCCTGCTGCCCATCAGTCGCTCTCCGGCTTGTCGGTCAGTTCGGTCCGGTTGCGCCGCAACGTGTTCTGCGCGGTGACTTCGTAGTAGGACATCGCGGTCAGCGGCGGCGAGTACGCGTGCACACTCAGCGTAGGTCCCGCGGCCGGGGTGCCGCCGCCGGTCACGGTGTCGCGCGCCCACACCACGTCGTGCACCCAGCCGAGTGGGAACGCCGCCTGGTCGCCGGCCACCAGTCGGCGGTCACGCAAAGCCTCGCCGTCCCAGCGGGTTTCGGTCAGCGCGCCGGAGATCACGGTCAGCGCCCCCAGTGAGCCGCCGTGGTCGTGCAGTTCGGTCGAGCGGTGCGGCACCCAGCTGATCAGCCAGACGTCGAGTTCGTCGGTGCCGTGCAGGCGGGTGAACCACCGCTCGGCGGTGGGCAGCCCGGCGGCGGGCAGCAGGTGGTCGTAGTCGCCGCCGAGGACGTCGTCGGCGAAGCGGTCGGTGACGTGCAGCAGGTCGGCAGGACGCAGGCGGGTGGGAGCCAGGATCATCGGAGCACTCCAGAGAAAGACAGACGGACGGATCAGGGGGCAGGCGGCTAGGCCTGACAACACTCCTGGGTCCGGGTCACGTCGGTCACGGCGGCAAGTCTGGCACAGGCGGTCCGCCCGTCGCCAGCGCGGCGGCTTAACGTCACGGTGAATCTATCTATCCGCTGGTCGCGTCGAGCCGATCCCCGATGCCATCGACGGGGTCGTGCATAGATTGGCCAGATGGCCAGGAACTCCCTCCGCACCGCGGGCATTGCAGGCACCGTCGCGTCGGCTCTCGTGGTCGCCTCCGGATGCGCGTCGGGCACCGAGTCCCCGCCGGAACCGTCCGCCACGTCGTCGGAGACCGCGACGACCACGTCCGGGGCATCGCCCGCGCCCCCGGCGCCCGCAGGTGTCGGCGTCTCCCCCGGCGGCGTGACCACCGCGGTCAGTGCGCCCGCCGAATCCACCGAGGACGACTACTTCCAGGCCTGCCGGGCTGCGCGGACGTGGATGGAACAGCAGGGCGGCGACCCACGATCACAGATCGAGCCGTACCTGGGCACCGTGCAGCACGCGGAGTCGGTGGGGCCGGGCACGTTCGACAGACGATGGTCGGAACTGACGCCCGGCCAGCAGTCCGCGGTGATCGTCGCGGTCGAGGCGGCCGCCGACGCGCTCTGCGGCTGACCGCGCGACCGCGGGCGTCGCGGGCGCAGAATGTCTGCATGCGAGTGGCGTTGGTCCTGGGCAGCGGCGGCGCGCGCGGTTACGCCCACATCGGTGTCATTCACGAGTTGCGCGCACGCGGGCACGAGGTGGTCGGGATCGCCGGCTCCTCGATGGGCGCGCTGGTCGGCGGACTGGAGGCGGCCGGCAAGCTCGACGAGTTCGCGGAGTGGGCGAGCGCGCTGACCCAGCGGGCCGTGCTGCGGCTGCTCGATCCGTCCCTCGCCTCGCCGGGTGTGCTGCGCGCGGAGAAGATCCTCGACGCCGTCCGGGAGATCCTCGGCGACGTCCTCATCGAGGATCTTCCGGTCCCGTTCACCTCGGTGGCCACCGATCTGATCACCGGGAAGTCGGTGTGGATTCAGCGCGGTGCGGTCGACGGCGCGATCCGCGCCTCGATCGCGATCCCGGGGTTGATCACCCCGCATGTGCTGGACGGCCGCCTGCTCGCCGACGGCGGCATTCTCGATCCGCTGCCGATGGCGCCGGTGGCTGCGATCCACGCCGACGTGACCATCGCGGTCAGCGTGTCCGGCGACGACCCGGAGGCCAGTCGCCGCCACCGTGAGTCACGGCCGGCGACCACCGAATGGCTGAACCGGATGTGGCGCAGCTCGTCGTCGTTGCTGGACACCAGGGCGGCCCGGACGCTGCTGGACACCCCGCCCGGACGTGCGGTGCTGGGGCGGTTCGTCACCGGGGACGACGAGCCCCTGGAGGAGGCCGCGCACGAGACGGTGGACGGGCAGCTGCCCACCATTCCGAAGCTCGGCAGCTTCGAGGTGATGGACCGGTCGATCGACATCGCCCAGGCCGCGCTGGCCCGGCACACACTGGCGGCGTATCCGCCCGATCTGTTGATCGAGCTTCCGCGCACCGTCTGCCGCACCCTGGACTTCCACCGCGCCGCCGAGGTGATCGAGATCGGCCAGGAGTTCGCCGATGCCGCGCTACAGACCTTTGAGGCGTCCACCTCCGAGGTGTAGACGACCGGCCCGGCCTACCGCCGGCTCAGGAACTCCGCGACCCGGTGGGCCTCCCGCCGCCCCTGCTCCCGGCCCGCCCGGGCCGCCGGCTCGCGGCAGGCGGGGTCGAGCGGGTTGGTGCCGAACGCCGCCAGGGAGTCCGCGTCGGCGAACACCGCCAGCGATGCCCCGGGGAAACCGTCGATCTCCGTGGCGGTGCCCGCTCCCCACGGTGAGGGACTGTCGGCGCCGGAGGGCACCAGAGCGACCGCGGCGCCGCAGTCGCGGGCGGCGACCATGTTGACCGTGCTGGCCACCCCGCCGTCCATGAACCGCCGGTCGCCGATCGTGACCGGGGGCCAGACGCCGGGCACCGCGCAGCTCGCGGCGACGGCGTCGACCAGATCGACGCCGGAGTCCGCGTCGAACACCACCAGCTCTCCGGTGGCGATGTCGATCGCGGTCACCCGCAGCGTGCGGGCCGGCCATGAGTGCTGCGGCAGACGGTGCTCGATCACCGTGCGGCGCACGGGTTCGGCCACCGTGTCGGTCTCGGCGGCGACCGCGCCGATCTTCTGCAGCTTCTGTTCCTTGGTCGCGTCCGGGATGAGCATCGCGCTCAGGAACAGCTCGGTGATGGTGTCGATGGAGACGCCCGGATGGATCTCGTGGGCTCCGTACTCCGGCGACAGTTGACGGTCGAACAGCTCTGCCAGCGCGATCCCGCTGCCGATCTGTGCCGCCACGGTCGAGCCGGCCGAGGTCCCGAGCAGCACGTCGGCGTCGAGCAGCTGCTGCCCCGTTTCGGGGAGCTCGTCGCTGATTCCGAGCAGCACGCCGGTCTCCCAGGCGATGCCGGCCAGTCCCCCGCCGGCGAGTACCAGTGCTCGGTTGGTGTCGGGCATCCCACGCTCCTTCCCGGCGGGGCCGGAAAGGGAGCCGCCGTCGCGGTCATCGTAGTGATCGCGATCAGCGCAGCGCCTGACCGGCTGCTGCCGCGGGGGCCAGGCCGCTGAGCGAGAGCCGGTGCCGGGGCGGCGGTATGGCGCCGGGGGTCGAGGTGATGTCGAGGTCGGGCCCGACGTGGACCAGCTCGCCGTCGCCCAGCAGCCGCCAGGCCGGGTCGTCGTCCATCCGTTCGGTCGCGAACACGACCGACGGCGCGGTGTCGAGGTGGGCTGCCCGCGCATGGATCCTGTTGGTGCGCAGCTCAAATCGCGCATGCGCGGCCGGTCGGCGCCGATCCAGCACGAACAGGTCGTGGGTGTCGGGGTAACGCAGCGCCCACATGTCGGTGGCCGTGCACACCAGCAGGTTCACCGCGCAGATCGGGACGTTGGCGGCCAGCCAGTCCATCGCGTCGACGATTCCGGCGCCGACATCGCCGTTCCGGGACCGGGTGGCCGCCGTGATGAGCGCGAACACCCGTTCCGAATCGGTCTGGCCGGTCACCAGATCGGTGACGCCGAGTTCGGCCAGCCGCGCATCGAGGGTGTCCAGGCCCTCCACCACGCCGTTGTGCGCGCACAGCCGGCCGTCCTGCAGGAACGGGTGGGTGTTGGTCATGTCCGGCGCGCCGGTGGTCGCGTAACGCACGTGCGCGATGAACGTCGTACCGGTGAGATGCCGCGCGGCACGGGCGAATTCGGTGTCCTCCCACGCGGCGAGCGGCTGCTTCTCGACGACCGGCGCGCCAGAGGCGTCGAAGGCGCCCAGGCCGGTGCCGTCCGGATTCTGGTGGCTCTGCCGGGCCAGGCTGTCGGGCGCGTCCAGCAGCCAGAACGTCGCGGTCACCGCAGTTCCCGCGTGTAGGCCGAACAGCCGGCACATCGGGTCAGTGGTCCGCGGTAGAGGCGGGCATACCCGAATGCTAGTCCCGGGTCAGCGGTCGGTGCCGGTCTTTGGCGCTGCCGCTTTGCCGCTGATCAGCGGCAGATCGAGGTACGTGGCGATGCCGGGGGGCGCCGCGCAGACCGCGGGCACCGAATTGACGCAGTGCGCCGCGGTGCCCACCACGCCGTACTCGGGACCCTCGCCGCCGACCTCGGACTGAAAGCCCTTGACCGACACCGTGAAATCCGGGTTGCCGCGGACCTCCATCTCGTAGCGCTGCCCCTCGGGCCCGAAAGTCCAGGCCGGGTCCAGGTTCTCCTCCCCCATCAGCCAGTTCACCGTCACCCGCACCGCGGGTTCGCCGTCGACCAGCGCCTCCCAGTGGAATCGGCGGCCCGCCACCTGACCCGGCTCGATCGTGCCCATCGGGGAAGCGATCGGTGCGGTGGCCACCGCGATCTCCTGCGTCGCCCGGATCTTCGGGTCGGCCGCGAAGCCCAGCTGGTCGACACACATGCGGACCGCCTGGATGAACCCGGTGTCGAGCAGCTTCTGCATCGGCCCGGTCAGCGCCTTGTCGGGGGTGTCCCCGAAACCCATCACGTGCCGGAGCACGTCGGGCGCCTCGTAGGTGCGCAGGTCCGAGAACTCCTCGGCGCGCAGGAATGTCACACCGGTGGACATGGCCGACAGCATCAGCGGGAACTTCTCGCTGATCCCGCCGGGCGCGATCCCGGTGCCGTGCAGGGTCGCGTTGCCCGCGATCGCGGCCTCCCGCATCGTCGCGCCGCTGCGCGCGCTGGGATAGAGCCAGCCCACCGGGGTGACGACGTTCTTGCCCGACCGCAGCAGCGCCGCGACCTCGTCGGGGTTGGCCATCAGCGGCGCGTAGATCACCGCGTCGGCCTCCGAGGCCAGGATCTCGTCGATGCTGTCGGTCGCGGTGACACCGAGCGGGCCGACCCCGACGATCTCCCCGACGTCACGCCCGGCCTTCTCCGGCGAGTGCACCCAGCAACCCACCAGTTCCAGGTCGGGATGCTCCAGCACCGCCTTGACCGCAGCGACGCCGACACCGCCGGTGGCCCATTGCACGACCCGCAAAGTCATGTCGTCTCCTCACGGCGGCGCCGCCAACTAGAACACGTTCTATCGACATCTACACCAGTCGCGCCCGGATCGGCCGGAAATCGGGAACCGCGCGTCTGGCCCGGCGTGGCGGCTTCGGTCCGTTTACTGTGACTTCGCCGGACGAAACCCGAGGAGCGCCGATGACCGAGCCCGTGCCCCGTTCCCGGGTCGGCTCCCAGATAGGGCCCTACCGGCTGCGGCGGCTGCTCGGCAAGGGCGGCATGGGCGAGGTCTACGAGGCCGAGGACACCGTCAGGCATCGGGTGGTCGCGCTGAAGTTGTTGCCCGAGGCGGTTTCTCATGACCCGGTGTTCCGGGCCCGGCTGCAGCGGGAGGCACAGGCCGCGGGCCGCCTGCAGGAACCGCATGTGGTGCCGATCCACGACTACGGCGAGATCGACGGGCTGTTGTTCGTCGACATGCGGCTGATCGACGGCACCGACCTGCGCACGATCCTGCGCGAGCGGGGGCCGATGGATCCCGCGCGCGCCACCGCGGTCGTGCGTCAGGTCGCCTCGGCGCTGGACGCCGCGCACCGCGCCGGCATCCTGCACCGCGACGTGAAGCCGGAGAACATCCTGCTCAACCAGGACGACTTCGCCTATCTGGTGGACTTCGGCATCGCGAACGCGGCCACCGACGAGGCGCTCACCCAGCTGGGCACGGCCGTCGGGACCTACGCCTACATGGCTCCGGAACGGTTCGGCGGCGGCGAGGTCGACCACCGGGCCGACGTGTATGCGCTGACGTGTGTGCTCTACGAATGCCTGACCGGGGTGGCGCCGTTCCGCGGCGACAGCGTCAGCGTGGTGATCGCGGCCCATCTCAACGATCCGGCACCGCGTCCCAGCGTGCAGCGCCCCGGCCTTCCCGCCGGCCTCGACGAGGTCGTCGCCCGTGGCCTGGCCAAGCGCCCGCAGGACCGGTACGGGTCGGCCGGCGAGATGGCCAGGGCCGCCGCCGACGCGGTGGCCGCCGCCTGGCCGTCGCAGGCGGCGACAGTGGCCGCACCACTGCCGCCACTGTCACCACTGCCACCGACGCCGCCGGGCCGGGAGGCGAAGGGACCGATGGTCGCGTTCCTGGCTGCCGGGGCGGTCATCGTGCTGACGCTGGCCGGTCTGGGCCTCTGGCTGCTGGTGCGCCCCGGGGACGCAACGGACGCGACGGACGCGACGGACTCCGTGGCGGAACGCCCCGGCGCCGATGCCGCGCCGACTTCGGGGTCGCGGGAATCGCACCGGCGCACCCGGACCGAGTCCGCCCCGGCCCTGCCGTCGGATTCGGCCGAAGAGCAGTTGATGAGCCTGCTGTCCGAGGGACACGACAGCTCGAACTGCCAGCCGGTGCAGCCGCCCGCGGCGGGCGCGGTCGCGACCGTGGACTGCACGCAGGCGCTCACCCCCACCGGGCCGGCCTTCGCCCGGTACTCGATCTTCGACAACCGGGAGACCCTCGACGCCGCGTTCGCCGGAGCGGTGCAGGTGAACTCGTCGTTGATGCAGTGCCCGGGCAGCGGCATCGACTCGCCCACGACGTGGCATTACGTCGACACCCCGGATCAGCCCGTCGGCCAGATCGCCTGCGGCACCTACAACGACAACGCCGACGTGGTGTGGACCAACGACGAGAACCTCCTGCTGGTCGACGCGCAAGGATCCGATCTGGAGGATCTGCACAACTGGTGGTTGCAGTACGGATAGCCCCCGCTACCGTGCTGGAGAGAACACCACACAGCGAAGGGAACACTATGAGGCGGGTTTTCGTCATCGGTGTCGGCATGACCAGGTTCGAGAAGCCCGGCCGTAGGGAGGGCTGGGACTATCCCGACATGGCGCGCGAGTCGGGCACCAACGCGCTCGCCGACGCCGGTGTGGATTACACCGAGATCCAGCAGGGCTTCGTCGGGTACTGCTCGGGCGATTCGACGTCGGGGCAACGCGCGCTCTACGAACTGGGCATGACGGGCATCCCGATCGTCAACGTGAACAACAACTGTTCGACCGGGTCGACCGCGCTGTACCTGGCCGCCCAGTCGATCCGCGGCGGGCTGGCCGACTGCGTGCTGGCCCTGGGTTTCGAGAAGATGCAGCCCGGCTCGCTGGCCAGCAGTGTCGACGACCGCGAGTCACCGATGAAGCGACACATCTTGGCGCTCAACGAGATCGATGCGATGCAGTTCCCGGTGGCGCCGTGGATGTTCGGCGCGGCCGGGCGTGAGCACATGAAGAAGTACGGCACCACGGCCGAGCATTTCGCGAAGATCGGTCACAAGAACCACAAGCATTCGGTGAACAACCCGTACGCGCAGTTCCAGGACGAGTACTCGCTCGACGACATCCTGGCCGCGAAGATGATCTCCGATCCGCTGACCAAGCTGCAGTGCTCGCCGACCTCCGACGGGTCGGCGGCGGTCGTGCTGGCGAGCGAGGACTATGTCGCCGAGCATGACCTCGCCGGGCAGGCCGTCGAGATCGTCGGCCAGGCCATGACCACCGACTTCGCTTCGACGTTCGACGGCAGCGCGGCCAACGTCATCGGCTATGACATGAACGTCAAAGCAGCGCAACAGGTTTACCAGCAGTCGGGGCTCGGCCCCGAGGACTTCCAGGTGATCGAGCTGCACGACTGCTTCTCGGCCAACGAGCTGCTCCTGTACGAGGCCCTCGGGCTGTGCGGCCCCGGCGAGGCGCCCAGGCTCATCGACGACGAGGACACCACCTACGGCGGCCGGTGGGTGGTCAACCCGTCAGGCGGGCTGATCTCGAAGGGACATCCGTTGGGCGCCACGGGCCTGGCGCAGTGCAGCGAGCTGACCTGGCAGCTGCGCGGCAGCGCGGACAAACGTCAGGTGGACGGCGTCACCGCCGCACTGCAGCACAACATCGGGCTGGGCGGCGCCGCGGTCGTCACCGCCTACCAGCGCGCCGAGCGCTGACCGGTCCCGCACACGGAAAGGCCCGGTCGGCAAAGGGTGCCGACCGGGCCCGTTCCCACCTGTGCCCTACACCGTCGCGGGGAGCTTCTCCTGCGCCGGCTCGTGGGCACGTGAGCCGTGGTCCGAGTCGAGCATCGTCAGCTCGTCGAAGGGATCCTTGCCGGCCAGCACGGAACTGACCTTGTCGTTGTCGATGGTCTTGGTCCAGGTGCCGACCAGCAGGGTGGCCACCGCGTTGCCGGAGAAGTTGGTCAGCGCGCGGGCCTCGGACATGAACCTGTCGATGCCGACGATCAGCCCGACACCGTCGAGCAGGTCGGGCCGGTGGGCCTGCAGGCCGCCGGCGAGGGTGGCCAGGCCCGCGCCGGTCACCCCGGCAGCACCCTTGGACGCGACGATCATGAAGACCAGCAGGCCGATCTGCTCGCTGACGGTCAACGGGTCGCCGAGGGCGCCGGCGATGAACAGCGAGGCCATCGTCAGGTAGATCGCGGTGCCGTCCAGGTTGAACGAGTAGCCGGTGGGCACCACGACGCCGACGGTCGAGCGGTCCACGCCGAGGTGCTCCATCTTGGCGATCAGCCGCGGCAGCGCAGACTCCGACGACGACGTCGAGACGATCAGCAGGTATTCGCGAGCCAGGTAGCGGACCAGTTTGAAGATCGACACGCCCGACACGAAGCGCAGGAGCGTGCCCAGCACCCCGAACACGAAGATCGTGCAGGTCAGGTAGAAGCCGAGCATCAGGGCCATCAGCTGTCCGACGGCCGCCCAGCCGGTCTGTCCGACGACGTTGGCGATCGCGCCGAACGCACCGATCGGCGCCAGCCACAGGATCATCACGAGCACTTTGAACACCAGCTTCTGCAGGTGCTCGATGCCGCGCAGGATGGGCTCCCCCGCCGAGCCGAGACCTTGTAGCGCGAACCCGACGAGCAGCGCGATGAACAGCGCCTGCAGCACGCTGCCCTCGGTCAGCGCCGAGAACATCGACGTCGGGATGATGCCCTGGACGAACTCCAGCATGCCGCCGGATTCGTGCGCTTTCTCGGCCAGTTCGGCGCCCTTGCCCACCGTGCTCTCGGACAGGTTCAGGCCGCTGCCCGGGTGCAGCAGGTTGCCGACGACCAGACCGATCGCCAGCGCGAACGTCGACATGGCCAGGAAGTAGACGAAGGCCAGGCCGCCGACCTTGCCGACGGTGGCGGCCTTGCGGACCGACCCGATGCCCAGCACGATCGTGCAGAAGATGACCGGGGCGATCATCATCTTGATCAGCGCGACGAACATGGTGCCCAGTACGCCGACGCTCTTGCCGACCTCGGGCGCCAGGATGCCGACGCCGACGCCGGCGATGACCGCGATGATCACGGCGATGTAGAGCCAGTGGGTGCGGTCGCGCTTCTGCCTGGGCGTCCCGGGCGGTGTCGGGTTGTCGATTGTAGTCGTCATCGTGCTGCCCTCCGGGCTCAACGGGGTCGAACGTCTGCCAAGGATGTTCGGCCAGCGAGTGAGCCAGGTCACCTATTAGTTCATTACGTTCACCCCTGACCGCACCGCTCGGAACGAAATGCCTGGAGAATGACCTCTGTTCGCCCACCGCCCGGCGGTCGACGCCAACGCGGACAAAAATCCGTCCCTTGTGCGCCAGGACAAAGCAAGGCCGTGTTTCCCATTGGATCGGCCAAGAAGTCAGGGTCGCTTTCCTGCTTTAGTGATCTTGAACACGGGCACCCCGTCGTGAGTCCACCTTCGACCGGAACGAGGACACCGAGATGACCGACCAGACGTCGCAGATGCTGGCCATCGGGCTGTATTTCGCCCTGATGCTCGCGATCGGCTTCTACGCCTACCGCCAGACCAGCGACCTGGACGACTACATGCTCGGCGGCCGCAGACTCCGACCGGGCGTCGCGGCGCTGTCGGCTGGGGCGTCGGACATGTCCGGCTGGCTGCTCCTCGGGGTACCCGGCGCCATCTACGCCACCGGCCTGGTCGAGGCGTGGATCGTGATCGGCCTGGTGATCGGCGCCTGGCTCAACTGGCGGTTCGTCGCTCCGCGACTGCGGACCTACACCGAGATCGCCAACAACTCGATCACCGTGCCCAGTTTCTTCGAGAACAGGCTGCGAGATCACTCGCACATCCTGCGGATCTCGGCCGGCGTGATCATTCTGGTCTTCTTCACGTTCTACGTGTCTTCCGGGATGGTCGCCGGTGGCGTGTTCTTCGAAACCTCGTTCGGCTCGTCGTATGTGACCGGCATGCTGCTGGTCGCCGGAATCACCCTCTGCTACACCCTGTTCGGCGGATTTCTCGGCGCATCCCTGACCGACGTCGCGCAGGCGCTGTTGATGTTCGCCGCACTTGTCGCGATCCCCGTCGTCGCGATCATCGCCACCGGCGGGCCCGGCGACGTGGTCAGCCTGGTTCACGCCGCCGATGCGGCGCACAACGCAGCCCAGCCCGGCGACGAAATCCACCGCACCTCACTGTTTTTCGGCGGAAGTTTCCTTGCCATCGTGTCCGCGGCCGCGTGGGGACTCGGCTACTTCGGTCAACCCCACATCATCGTCCGGTTCATGGCGATGCGTTCCGCGGCGGACGCGAAGGCGGGCCGCCGCATCGGCATCAGCTGGATGGTGCTCACCGCCGGCGGCGCGATCACCACCGGGCTCGCGGGGCTGGCGTACTTCTCCAGCCGGGGCGAGACGCTCGACAATCCCGAGACGGTGTTCCTGCGTCTGGCGCAGGTCCTGTTCCATCCCTTCATCGCCGGAATCGTGCTCGCCGCGGTGCTGGCGGCCATCATGTCGACGATCTCGTCGCAGCTCATCGTGTGCTCGTCGGCTCTGGTCGAGGACATCTACCGCGCGTTCGGCAAGGAGGCCAGCCCGACGAAGCTGGTCACCTACGGCCGACTCGGGGTGTTGACGGTCGCGGTGGTGGCCATCCTGCTCGCCCTGGACCCGGACGGGTCGATTCTCGACCTCGTCGGCTTCGCGTGGGCCGGTTTCGGCGGTGCGTTCGGTCCGCTGATCCTCCTGTCGCTGTTCTGGCGCAGGCTCACTTCCGCCGGCGCGATCGCCGGCATGATCACCGGCGCCGTGGTGGTCGGCGTCTGGGGCCAGAACGACGCGCTGGCCGGCGTCATGTACGAGATCGTCCCCGCCTTCCTCGCCTGCGCGGTTGTGGCCATCGTCGTCTCGCTGGCCACCGCCCGCGACGACGCGGAGATTCAGCGCGAGTTCGACGACATGGTCGAGGCAGTCCACGACGTTCCCGCTCCGAGCGAGAACCCGGTACGGCAGGCGCCCTGACCGAGGTCTGCGAAGAGGCTCAGCGACGACTTTCACGGGGAGGAGGCCGATGGGACGGATCCGTCCGGCGACTCGGAAACCTGCCCGAGTACCGTGGCCCCGCTCGCTGGCCGGGCAGGCGATCGCCCTGCAGATCGCGGTGATCGCGGTGATCGTCCTGGCGGGCAGCGCGCTGGCGGTGCTGGACGCCCGCCACGACGGTGATGCCGCGGCCGAACAACAGGTGCTGGGCATCGCCACGGCGCTGGCCGATTCGCCGTCGACGGCCCAGGCGATCGAGTCCGGACAGGCCACCGCGATACTGCAGCCTGTCACCGAGTTGGTGCGCAGGCAGACCGACATCGCGTTCATCACGATCATGGCGCCCGACCGCACCCGGTACACCCACACCGACCCCTCGCAGATCGGCGGCGCCTATCTCGGCACCATCGAGCCCGCACTGCAGGGGCGAACGTTCGCCGAGGTCTACACCGGCACGCTGGGGCCGTCGATCCGCGCAGTGGCGCCCGTCCACGACGCCGACGGACGGGTGATCGGGCTCGTCGCCGCCGGCATCCTGCAGCAGAGCCTGGCCGACCGCTGGCGGTCGCAGCTACCCACCATCGCGGCGGTCACCGTTGGCGCGCTTGCAATTTCGCTTGCCGGAGTGTGGGGAGTCCGCCGTCGGCTGCTGCGCCAGACCCGCGGGTTGAGGCCCGACGAGCTCCGCGTGATGTACGACCACCACGACGCGATCCTGCACTCGGTGTCGGAGGGACTGATCGTGCTCGACAAGTCCGGCGTCGCGGTGGTCAACGACGAGGCCCGCCGGCTGCTGTCCCTGCCTGCCGGCCACGTCACGCAGGACGACCTACCCGAGTTCCTGCGCACCTACAACCCCGGCGCCCGCGACGAGATCCACGTGACCGACGACCGCGTACTGGTGGTCAACCGCTCCCGGGTGCAGTCCGCCACGGACGCCTCCGAGGTGGTGACGATCCGCGACCGCACCGAATTGCAGGGCGCGCTGGGCGAACTCAACTCGCTCAAGGTGTTGACCGACTCACTGCGCGCGCAGGCGCACGAAGCGGCCAACACGCTGCACACCATCGTCACGATGGTCGAGATGGGCCGTCCCGAGGAGGCCGTCCGGTTCGCCACCGCAGGGCTCGAGCTGTCCCAGCAACTCGTCGACCGCTTGTCCAGTGCGGTCGGCGAGCCCGCACTGGTGGGTCTCCTGCTGGGCAAGACCGCCCAGGCCGACGAGCGCGGGATCGAGCTGACGGTCACCGAGGATTCCGAGTTGCCCGCCGACGGGCTGCTGTTGACGGGGCCCGAGATGGTCACGGTCGCCGGGAACCTGATCGACAACGCGATGGACGCCTGCGATCCTGACGATCCGTGGGTCGAGGTCACCGTGCACCAGGATTCGCAGCGCCTGCTGATCCGGGTCGCCGACAGCGGAGAAGGCATGGACGCGGGTACCTTCGAGAAGGCCATGCGACGCGGTTACTCGACGAAATCCGGCGACGACGCCGGCCGGCACGGGCTGGGGCTGGCACTGGTGGCCCAGGTGGTCAAACGACACGGCGGGCAGCTCACCGCGGACATGACCTACGGCTCTGTCGTGACGGTGACGGTGACCCGCCCGTGATCACCGTGCTGATCGTCGAGGACGAACCTCTGATCGCCGACGCGCATCAGACCTATCTGCAACGGCTGCAAGGCTTTTCGGTGGCGGCAGTGGCACATACGGCGCGGGACGCGATGCGGGTGGCCGCCGCGGCCGCGGCCACGGACACCCCGATCGATCTTGTGCTGCTCGACATCGGACTGCCCGATGCCAACGGGATCGCGCTCGCGTCGGCGCTGTCGGGGCTTCGGCCGGCACCGGACATCATCACGATCACCTCCGAGCGGGACCTGGAGATGGTGCGCGCCGCGGTCGGGCACGGCGCGCTGGCGTATCTGCTCAAGCCGTTCACGTTCGCCGCGTTCCGGGACCGCCTGGAGCGTTACCGGCGTTACCGCGAGGCGCTGCCGGCGGGCACGGATGCGGCCAGCCAGGCCGAGGTCGACCGCGCACTGGCCGAGTTACGCGTGGGGCCCGACCGAACGGCGGCGCCCAAGGGCGCCTCTCCGGGCACCAACGACGAGATCGCCCGTGTGGTGCGTGATTCGGTCGGCGGCGTGACCGCAGACGAGGTCGCCAAGCAGGTCGGGGTGTCCCGGGTGACGGCGTGGCGCTATCTCGAACGTCTGGCCGACGAGGGCACCGTGCGCCGGCAGGCCGAATACGGGAAGGCGGGACGGCCGAAGACGCGGTACCAGTGGCGGTGAGCCTCCGGCCGGCCCGGGGAGCTACGCCGGGGCGGGCTGCAGTGCGCGCGACGTGTGGAGCGCGTTCGGGTCGGTCGCCAGGAACTGGGTGTACAGCGACTCGATGGTCGACTCAACGTCGAACACGCTGACTTCGCCGGAATAGTCGGCGATGTACAGCCGCGCGCTGTCGGCGCCCTGCGCGACGCAGGACGGCCGCGCGCCGACGGTCAGCGCGTCGACGATCTCAAGGCTGAGCGTGCACAGCACCGCGACGCGGTCGTAGTCCACGATGTAGGCGCGGGTCTGGTCGGCGCTCATCGACAACCGGGTCGGTGCGCCGCCGATAGCCACCCGGTCGGTCACCCGCATGGTGTCCAGGTCCAGCACGTGGACGGCGCCGCCGACCACTCGGTCGGAGGTCAGAAGGTAAACCGCGCCGCCTGCGTAGGCGATGTCTCGGATCGGCGAACCGATCGGCACGACACGGTGCACCTGCGAGGTCTCGGTGTCGACGACGATCAGTCGGCTGCCGACGGCGTCGGTGACCGCGGCGTAGACCCGCTTGCCGCCGGGGTCGACACACAGCGCGTCCACGTTGGCGGCCGGGCCGGAGCCGATACCGATGGTGCCGACCCGCTCGGCGGTGACGTCGATGACCGCGATGTCGATGCTGTCCTGTGCGCCGCGGGCGGCGTACACGCGCTTGCCGTCGGCGGCGACGGTCAGCGCGGTCACCGCGAAGGCCAACGGGTAGGTGGCCACGACGGCGCGGGTCTGCAGGTCGATCACCTTCACGGCGTCGAAGCTCTCAGCTGCAACGCTGACGAAGGCCCGGTCGTCGGACACCGCGACCGCGGTGGGTTCGCCGTCCACCGCGACGGTGGCTACCACGGCCAGCGTGGTGTTGTCGATCAGTGAGACGCTGCCGTCGGCCGCGTTGGCCACCGCGACCGTGCCGTGGCCGGCCGCGATGTCGCCGATCGGGCCGCGCGCCACGGTGAGGTGCCGGTCCGCCGCTCCGCGCTGGGGTGCAGCGCCGCTGTCCGAAGTCTGCGCTCGCGACCTGTCGGAAACATGCGCCGCAATTTTACCTCTGGGCATCAGGCGCCCCATCAGTCCCGAAAAGTTTGCCATGTGTTGTGGTACCTCCGCCGGCAGCGCTGCCGCCTGGCTCTAGATTCCGTCTCAGGGCGCCCGAACTGGCGCCGCCTGAATCGAGTGTAGCGACGGAAATTCAAGGTCACGTCCCTGGAAGATGACGTCTGACGTAACCGATCGGCAACCTCTCAGGCCACGCTTAAGAAAGTTCTCGTTATGGATTTGTGATGTTTCCTGGGCAAACGTTGGACGCAGCCTGAACTGGCGCTGAACGGGTTCAGCAAGCGTTCACCGAAAACGGGAAGAAAACATCTTCGTAAAGAATTCTTAGCTTCTGCGCGGAAAGTGAGCGTCAGATCACACCGCGACACGTCAGCAAACCCACATTGGGGACGGCGGCTGCGGAAGAACCGGTGTGCGACCACCCACCTCCCGTGGCCCTGATTCTGCGTCGGGGTTCGCTGAAAACGCGTCAGGCAGGCTTGGCGTCGCGCACCGACGCGACGGTGGCGGCCGGGATCAGCCCCTCCGGGTCACACAGTTCCAGAACCCGGGAAACGGCCGACCCGGCCACCACACACCAGCTCACATCTTCGCGGGCCAGATGGGCGCTGATCGCGTACAGCGCCGAAGCGCCGTCGAAGGCCATGAAGTTGACTTCGGTGAGGTCGAGCACCAGCGCGGCATGCCCGCCTGCGGCTTCCCGCACCGTGTGCGCGAAGTGTTTGGCGTTGGCCGCGTCCACTTCGCCACTGACCGTCACGGTGGTCTGAGTGCGGGCTCCCGCACCCTCCGTCCGGCACGCGAACGTCAGCGACGTCGACGCGATGGCGAAGCGTCGACTGTCCGCCGAACGGCTGCGGATGGACGTGACGGTCATTGCAGGCCAACTTACCTGCCAGACGGTTAGCCCTGCTCGGCTTTCTGCCGCTCTTCGTTGGCCTTGGCGGCGGCGCGGGCGCTTTCGGCCTCGGCCTCCTTCTTGGCGGCTTCGCGCTGCGCGTCGGCCTTGTCCTGCTGGGCCTGCCCCTCGCGTTGCAGGTCATCCCGGCCGGTGACGACGCCGACGACCTCTTTGGCCTTGCCTTTCACGCCTTCGACGACGCCCTTGACGGCTTCTTCCGGACCGGAATTGTTGTCACTCACGGAACACTCCTTGTCTGCGGGGGACATTGCGCGAAGCCTCTGTTCCCCGAGGGCCAAAAAGCGAAACCTGCCGCTCACCGCACGCGGGCCGGATGGTCAGGCCTTCAGGTTCTGGAGCGCGACGTCGAGCGTGGAGAACAGGTCGATGTAGTCGGCCACCCCGGTGATCTTGAGGGGGCGGCTGGTGGCCGGACCGTCTGCGACGACCGCGAACCTGATCGCCCCGTCGAGCTCTTTACGGGTGATCATCAGCACCTGCATACCGGCCGAGCCGAGGAAATCCACTTCGGTCAGGTCGATGATCAAGGCGCCGGGTTTGCGTTCGAGCGCCGCGGAGACGACGTCCTGCAACTGAGGCGCGGTGAGCATGTCGACCGCGCCGGTGGCGGCGACAACGATCACACCATCGATCTGGTGTTCGCTGAATTGCTGCACCTCAAGCCTCGTCTCGTGGGGTGCGGCCGCGGATCGGACGCACGAATAGTCAAGAGGCTGCAGTCTGAACCCGGGCGGTGTCGCACGCGACACCGTACACAGGCTATCTGAGATCCGGGCCCGCGCGAACGCCGCACGCACGCGGGCGGCGCCGCCGGCCCGCACCCGTGCCGGACCGGGCCTACGGCTTGGCACACCTCCGTCACGACGACCGCACGGATCAGCACGCGGAGGCGCCGACGACCCGGGATGTGCGGACACGCTGCGAAATGTGCGGTCGATGGTGATCCGTCCCCTCTGCCGTAGGCAGTGGCGTCCGGAACGATTGGGGCTCAGGATCATTCACCGCTTGCCCGATCAGCACGGTCACCGTGGCGCCGCCGGAGCTGTCCCGTGACGGCACGAGATGCACTCCGCGGGGAACATATGGCAGAGGCCCGGCGGCGCGCCTTCGGGAAGCGCCTCTTCCCCGGATCGCCCGACACACCCGGCCCACGGCCGTTAGCGTGACCCTGGATAGGACCTACACGGGGAGCCACTATGCGCGCTACACCGTCACGTCACGTCGAAGGCCGCCGAGCCGCACCGGGCCGGTGTCGGCTCGGCACTGTCGTCCTCACCCTGTTGGCCGGCCTTCTCGGTGCGGGCCTGCTGGCCGCCGCGCCCGCCGCGGCGCAGGAACCCAACTACGTCATCGCCACCGACACCACCTTTGCGCCGTTCGAATTCCAGGACGCCGGTGGACAACTCGTGGGCATTGACATGGATCTGATCCGCGAGATCGCCGAGGACCAGGGCTTCGCCGTCGACATCAAGCCCCTCGGCTTCGACGCGGCGCTGCAGGCGGTGCAGGCCAACCAGGCCGCCGGAGTGATCGCGGGCATGTCGATCACCGACGAGCGCAAGGCCGTGTTCGACTTCTCCGACCCGTACTTCGAGTCCGGTGTGCAGATGGCCGTCCTCGACAGCAACGAGGACATCAAGTCCTACGAGGACCTGCGGGGCAAACGGGTCGCGGTCAAGAACGGCACCGAGGGCGCCGAGTTCGCGGCCTCGATCCAGGACCAGTACGGCTTCGAGATCGTCTCGTTCGCCGACTCGGCGTCGATGTTCGAAGAGGTCAAGACCGGCAACTCGGTCGCGGTGTTCGAGGACTACCCGGTGCTGCTGTACGGCATTCAGCA
The DNA here is from genome assembly GCF_001552715.1 of Mycolicibacterium vaccae NBRC 14118 = CIP 105934. Lineage (GTDB taxonomy): Bacteria > Actinomycetota > Actinomycetes > Mycobacteriales > Mycobacteriaceae > Mycobacterium > Mycobacterium vaccae. The sequence goes on from NZ_BCRS01000011.1 coordinate 21,708, forward strand.
GGGCAACGGGTTCAAGACCGTCACGCCGAAGGAGCAGGGTTCCAGCTACGGGTTCGCCGTCAACAAGGGCCAGAACCCCGAGCTGCTCCAGAAGTTCAACGAGGGACTGGCCAACCTCAAGGAGTCCGGGCGCTACGACGAGATCATCGAGACCTACCTCGGCGAGGAGGCCGTCGTCGCCGACAACTCGTTCTTCGGCCTGCTCAAGAGCACGTTCCCGATCCTGATGACCGGGCTGAAGATGACCCTCATCCTGACCGTGGTCTCCATCGCGATCGCGCTGGTGCTCGGGGTGCTGTTCGGGCTGTTCCGGGTCTCCCGCTCGATCTGGTTGCGCGCCATCGGCACCACCTACGTCGACATCTTCCGCGGCACACCGCTTCTGGTGCAGGCGTTCTTCATCTACTTCGGCATCCCGTCGGCGCTGCAGATCCAGATGACCGCGCTCACCGCCGGGATCATCACGCTCTCACTCAATGCCGGCGCGTACATGACCGAGATCGTGCGCGGCGGCATCCAGTCGGTGGACAAGGGGCAGATGGAGGCTGCCCGCAGCCTCGGCATCGGCTACCTGCCCACGATGCGGAGAGTCATTCTGCCGCAAGCGGTCCGGACGATGATCCCGTCCTATGTGAACCAGTTCGTGATCACGCTGAAGGACACGTCGATCCTGTCGGTGATCGGCATCGCCGAGCTGACCCAGACCGGCAGGCTGATCATCGCGCGCAACTATCAGTCGTTCACCATGTGGCTGATCATCGGGCTCATCTACTTCGTCGTCATCATGGCGCTGACCAAACTCTCGGACAGACTCGAGACTCGGTTGGATAGGGGCACTGCGAAATGAACCAGCTGGTACCGGAAGCCGCCGCCGAGGAACCGCCGGGCACGGTGAAGATCCGCATCGAGGACTTGAAGAAGTCCTTCGGTGATCTCGTCGTCCTCGACGGCATCAGCACCACCATCCGGCAGGGCGAGGTGGTGTGTGTGATCGGCCCGTCCGGGTCGGGGAAGTCGACGTTCCTGCGCTGCCTGAACAAGCTGGAGGACATCTCCGGCGGCCGGGTGGTCATCGACGAGTTCGACCTGACCGATCCGAAGGTCAACCTGGACAAGGTGCGCCAGCGCATCGGCATGGTGTTCCAGCACTTCAACCTCTTCCCGCACATGACGGTGCTGGAGAACATCACCCTGGCGCCGCTGTTGACCAGAAAGATGAACAAGGCCGCGGCCGAGAAGAAGGCGATGGAACTCCTCGGCCAGGTCGGGCTGGCCGAGAAGGCGCACGTGAAACCGGCGACGCTGTCCGGCGGGCAGAAGCAGCGGGTCGCGATCGCGCGGGCGCTGGCGATGAACCCGTCGATCATGCTGTTCGACGAGGCCACCAGCGCGCTGGACCCGGAGATGGTCGGCGACGTGCTCGCGGTGCTGCGCGACCTCGCCGAGGGCGGCATGACGATGGTGGTGGTGACCCACGAGATGGGCTTCGCGCGCGAGGTCGCCTCGCGGGTGATGTTCATGGCCGACGGCGACATCGTCGAGGACGCACCGCCCGGCGAGTTGTTCGACAACCCGAAACACCCGCGGCTGCGCGACTTCCTGTCCAAAGTCCTCTGAACGAGATCTCCGGACAGGCCCGGAAACCTCCATGGAATCTCCACTCCGGCTCCAAGTGCCGTTCCGGCCGCGTCGCGACGATGGTGAGGTCGATATCCGGTCACGCCGCTGAGGCTCTGACTCAAGGAGTTACCCATGAAGAAGTCCCTCGCCGCCGTCCTGATCCCGGTCGGTGCGGCGGTCGTGCTGGCCGCGCCTGCGCAGGCCGAAACGGCCGCCTCGACCATCAACCTGCTGCGGGCGCAGGGCCATGACGTGCGCATCAGCCGGGTGGGCAACGCTCCCCTGGATCAGTGCAGGGTCATCAGTGTGCGCAGCCTGCCGATCGTCAAGCAGCAGTTCCCGTTCGACCACGACGACGTCAACGTGTTCACGTTCAAGCACAGGCAGAAAGTGCACGTGGCGCTGAATTGCTCGGACTGATCCGGCCCCGGCAGGCGAAGCCGGCGGGGGCGGTCTAGGTTTGGATCCCGTGCCCGCGGCGACTCCTTCCCGATCCTCGTTCCCACGGGGCATGGCGCTGCTCGTCGCCGGCGCCATGTTCATGGAGATCCTCGACGCGACGATCATCGCCACCGCGATCCCGGCCATCGCCGCAACGTTCGGGGTGGCCCCGGTGGATGTCAACATCGCCGTCTCGGCCTATCTGCTCACCGTCGCGATCCTGATCCCGGCCACCGGATGGGCGGCCGACAGGTTCGGGATCCGGCCGGTCTTCCTCACCGCCATCGTGGTTTTCACGTTGGCGTCGGTGGGATGTGCTTTGAGTGCGTCACTTCCGATGCTGGTGGCCATGCGGGTGCTGCAGGGTGTCGGCGGCGCGATGATGGTGCCGGTCGGCAGGCTGGCCGTGCTGCGCTACAGCGACAAGGCCGACCTGGTCCGGGCGATCGCGCTGCTGACCTGGCCGGCGCTGACGGCGCCGGTGGTCGCCCCCGCGCTCGGTGGCGCGATCGCGACCTACGGGTCATGGCGCTGGATCTTCCTGATCAACATCCCGATCGGGATCGTCGGACTTCTGTTGGCTTTCAAGCTGATCCGCGGCGGTCCCGCCGCGCAGACCCGGCCGTTCGACTGGCGCGGCCTGCTGCTGCTCGGCGCGGGGATCGCCGCAGCGCTGCTGGCCCTGGAGCACATCCGGGTCAGCGGCACCGACTGGATGATGGTCGGCATCGGCGGAGCGCTGGCCGTCATCCTGCTCGGCGCGGCGATCTGGCATCTGCGACGCAGCCCGGCCCCACTGATGCGTCTGTCGGTGCTGCGGGTGCGCACGCTGCGCATCACGGTCTCGGGCGGCTCGCTGTACCGCCTCGTCATCACCGCGGTGCCGTTCCTGCTGCCGCTGTTGTTCCAGTTGGAGTTCGGGTGGTCGGCGTTCACCGCGGGCCTCATGGTGGCGGCGTTGTTCGTCGGCAACCTGACGATCAAACCGCTCACCACACCGTTGATGCGCCGGTTCGGGATCAAGCGCGTGCTTCTGGTCAACGGGCTGGTCTCGGTCGCCTGGTTCGGGGTGCTGGCCGCGCTGCAGCCCGGCACCCCGGTGGCGCTGATCGCGGTCGCGCTCTATGTCAGCGGCGCGCTTCGGTCGATCGGTTTCACCGCCTACAACAGCCTGGCGTTCGCCGATGTCGACGGCGACGAGCTCACCCATGCGAACACGCTGAACGCCACGGTGCAGGAGGTGGCCGCCGGCCTCGGCATCGCGGTGGCGGCGCTGCTGCTGACGGTGCTGACCTCGTTCTCGGGGGCGTTCGCCGCACTCGGCGTGCTGCTGGCGCTGACCCTGGTGGAGACTCTGCGGCTGCCGGGCGACGCCGGCAGGCACGTCAGCGGCACGCGGTGACTTTTCGCGCGCGCCTCCCGCAAAAGTCTCGACCACCACTTTAGCCTTGGGTGCCGTGACCACACTGGCCGAGCCGTCGCTGGCAGAACTGGATTTCGATCCGGAGATCCTGTGCACCTGCCGCAAGTTCTGTGGCCCGCTCGCCCACCCGGCGCAGTGGTGGGTCACGCTGTCGTGCGGGTGCCCCTATCCGATGTGCCGGCGCGCACTGCGCATCGCCAACGTCCGGCTGAAGGTGCGCCCGCTGGCCTGCCGGCACTGCGAGACCGACCAGATCGCGATCCGGTCAGTCGTGCCCATCTGAGACGCCCGAGCCCGCGGTGAGCGGGGACTGCTCGCCCTCCTCGGAGGTGCCTGACCCCGACGCCCCGGGCCGCAGCACCGGTGGCCGCAGTCGCTCGGGCAGGGCCCGCAGGATCGCGCCGAACCCGAGCACGAGCGCCAGCGCGACGACTGCGACGATGAGGACCGACGCCGACGGCAGCAGGTACTCCAACAGCATGTAGAAGCCGAAGACCAGGAACAGCGCCGCCGCGGTGATCTGGATGAACCGCTCGGGCAGGTGCTTGCCCGCCACCGCCCCGACCAGGATCGCCAGCCCGTCGGCGGCGACCATGCCCAGCGTGGAACCGATCCACACGCCCAGCCAGTCGCGGTCCGCGGCCAGCGTGATGGTGGCGAGCATGGTCTTGTCGCCGAGTTCGGCCAGGATGAACGCCGAGGTGACGACGAAGAAGGCCGGCGCGGTCGCCTTCGCGGCGCGCGACGTCTCGTCGTCGGTGAGGCTGTCGCCGCGCAGTGTCCACAGCCCGAAGACCACGAACATCGCGCCGGCGATGAGGCCGAGTAGATGGGTCGGCAGCGCTGCGCCGAGATAATGCCCGATGGCCACCGACAGCACGTGCACCGCGGTGGTGGCCACGGTGATCGCCGACAGCACCACCCACCAGCGGTAGCGCAGCGCGAACATCATCGCGACCAGCTGGGTCTTGTCACCCAACTCGGCGACGAAGATGACGGCGAAGCTCAACAACAGGGCGGCGAGCACCACAACTCCTCGGGGTCGGGGCCGGCCGCTCGGAGATAAACGCCTCCGGCCGGCAGCCCGAACGGGTCTGTACGGCCGAAGGTCTCGCCCACCGGTACAGGACCGGTCCGGACAACCGGGCCGCACAGCATGCCGCGCAGCCAGTATGTCGATTGCCGATTGGGGGGCTACTCCCCTTCGCTGCCAACACCGTACACAGCCGACCGCGCACTCGGCAACCCGCGCCTGGCGAATTCGACTCTCGCGCAATAAGTTTGGGAGCTCGACCGAGAAAGTTTGGGTACCCTCACTCGGTTGGGCGAGGCGCCTGATCCATGCCGCCGCCACCCCGAAACCAAGGACCGGCCGACAGTACCTTCAGCCAATTGCCGGTTTCAGTTGCCGCAAGGTTGCGCTGAACCGCACGACCGTCGACGCGATCCGGCCTGCTTCTGATGCACACCACGGCATTCACACCACAGCATTCACACCACAGCATTCACACCACGGCATCGGCGAAGTACGCGGTGGCCCCGACCGCCAACAGCAGGTAGGCGGCGGGAAAGGCGATGTTGTGGAACACCCGGGTGCGCAGGTGCGCCCCGACCGCGCCGACGAAGAACCCGACCAGGCCGACCGCGGCGGCCAGTCCCAGCCACGGCGCGGCGACCAGACCGAGCAGCAGGCCCAGCGCACCCGCCAGTTTCAGCGCTGCCAGATACGGGATCCACCGCGGCGCCACACCCACCTCCGCGGAGTTGGCCAGCACGAACTGCGCGCGCGCCAGGTCCGCGACGCCCACCGCCGCATTGGCGGCCGCGCAGAGGACCGTCACCGCGGCCAGTGCGGTGGCGGTAAGGCCGGTCACCGCCGCTGTCCCATCGCTATGCTCGTCATGTCGCCCTCCCGGATCGATCGTCGTTGTCCTCTCACCCCTGATGACGATCCGCACGTGTGAAAGGTGACCGGTGCCGGCTTTTCCTCTCTTCGAGCAGGAGCGGCCCCGACTGTTGTCGCTGGCGTACCGCCTCCTCGGTTCGGTGCACGACGCCGAGGATGCGGTCCAGACCGCGTGGGTCCGCATCGCGACCACGTCCGGCCCCCATATCGGCACCGAGATCAGCAACGTGCCGGCGTACCTCACCCGAGTGGTCACCAACGTGTGCCTGGACCAGATGCGCGAACGTCAGCGCCGAGGCCGGCTCACCGAGCGTGCCGAGCCGGCCGGGACCGAGACGTGGGCCGCGGACGAGGAGTTCCTGCGTCGCGAGGAGGTCGGCCGTGCGCTGATGGTCCTCCTGACCCGGCTCACCCCGGCGCAGCGGGCCGCCTACGTGCTGCACGACCTGTTCGCCGTCCCGTTCGAGGACATCGCCGGCATCCTCGACGGGACGCCGGCCGGCGCGAAGAAGCATGCCAGCCGGGCGCGGGCCCGGTTACGTCCCGACGTGACGGCGGCCGACGTCCCGGGTGACGCCGCCGACCGCGAGGTCGTCGAGGCCTTTCTGCGCGCCGCCGCGGGCGGCGACATGCTCCGGATGATCTCGCTGATGGCGCCGGAGTGTGTGCGTGTCGCCGATCCCGAGCTGCTGCCCGCGGGTACGCCGGCCACCGTGTCCGGGAGCACCGCGGTGGCCCGCGAGACACGTCTGTTCGCCGAGCGCATCCGGTGCCGGGTGCCGATCTGGCGCAACGGTGAGCTGGTCGATCTCATCGCACCGGGCGGTCACCCCCTGGCGGCGATCGAGATCCGGGTCCGCGGGGGCCTCGTCGAATGCGTCTCCATCTCCGCCGTCCGCGACGGCGATGTCCTGGCGGCCGCGAATCAGCTCTCGACGAAGTGGGACTTGTAAACCTGCCCGTGCACGCCGACGGTCCTGTCGACCACCTGCGAGACCGAGAAGTCCGCTGCCGCAGACAGATACGCGTAGGCAGTGGCGCGGTCCATGCCCTGGTCGGTCTCCAGGAAGTCGAGCGCGTTGACGACCGCGCGGCGCATCGCGACGTCGAGGTCGCTGCCCTGACCGCCGATCGAACCATCCGGGTCGGACAGTCCGATCGGCACCCACGCGTCGGCGGTCTCGCCGAACGGGTAGCGGTAGGCCACCGACGGGGCGTCACCGGAACCGGGCTTGCACACCGAGAGGCGGTAACTGCCGCGCAGCGAACCCTCCATCGCGGTGAGCGCGACCTCACCGTCGCCCATCGCCATGTGCGGATCCCCGACATAGAACAGCGCGCCTTCGGCGAACACCGGCAGATAGAAAGTGGCTCCTTCACCGAGCAGCCGGATGTCGATGTTGCCGCCGCCCACGGTCGGCGGAATGGAGTTCGCGGACGCCGCAGTGGGGTCGCTGTCCTGTGAGAAGGCCACGCCCATCATGCCCATGAAGGGGCGCAACGGAAATCGCACGCGGGCCGCTCCGTAGGACATGACACCGTGGCCGTCCTCGACCGCGGTGAAGGTCGACACGTTGCCGTATTTGGTCGGGTCGGGGTTGGGCCTGCCGTCGGTGGCCACCGGCGGCATGACCTCGGCGAGGCTGATACCGGCCGGGGCCTCCTTGTCCGCGGTGCGCGCCAGCGCGCCCTTGCCGTGTCTGCTCGACACCACGCCGTACGGCACCCGCGGAACCGCCTGCAGGATCTCGATTTTGAGCACGTCCCCGGGTTCGGCGCCCTCGACGAACACCGGCCCGGTGACCACGTGCGGGCCGTCCTTGTCGAAATTTCTCGGTGTCCGGTTGTATTCGGCGGCGATGGCGATGGCGTCCTGCAGCACATCGGCCTCCGACACGCCCTGGGCGCCGAAGTATTCGACCGGGTTGCGGCCCTGGTCCTCCAGAATGCCCTCGTGGCTGACCGCATCGATGGTCACGGTCTGGCCGGACCTCATCCGCAGCACCGGCGCCGCGTGCACGGTCGGCACGTAGCCCCACAGCACCTGGTCCGGCACCGACTGCAGGTAGTGGTCCCCGGTCGGCTCCCCCTCCCCGGGCTGCAGAATGGTGAAGTCCGCGGCAGCCGCGGTGTTGTCCGGCGAGTTCGCCGAGGACCCGGACGAGCACGCCGCCACCCCGACGACACCGGCACCCGCCCCGACGGCGGCGACAGCGCGGAGGAATTCCCGCCGGCCGAGCCCCGACCAGAGAGTTTCCACGGCTTCTCGAGCGAGTTCAGACAAGACCGGCACCTTTCACGCGCGTCACTGATTGACAGCCAACTGCGCGTGAGGTTTCCCGCCGCGTGTTTCCGGTCCGAAACCGGTGTGCTAACTCCTTGTTGCCATGCCAGGCCGAATCTCGGCCAGCCGGGCGCGTCCCGCCCCTCGCCATGATGAGGGGATGTCCACAATTCTGGGCCGCAGGTACCTGCTGCTGACGGTGACCGCGCTACTCACGGTCGCGGCCTGTGTGTGTCCGGGCGCGCGCGCCGACCACCCCTCAGTGCCGACGCACGCGCCCGTCGTCGTCTCGGGCGACGTCGACGTACCCCGCAATTGGGCCCTCGAAGAACTGCGCGACCTGCCCGGCCGCACCGAGACCGTCACCTTCCAGACGCACGCCGGACCCCGGACACACACCTACACCGGGTGTCTTCTCGACTCGGTGCTTGCCGCCGCGAAACCGCACGGCCGTGCCGGCCAAACAAACCCGCTGCTGCCGGTGGCGGTCGTGGTCACCGGTGCAGACGGGTACACCGCGACGCTGTCCTGGGCCGAGACCGCCCCCACCGTGTCACCCAAGCCGGCGATGCTCGCCTTCTCCGAGGACACCCGCGTTCTCGATCGGCCCAGGCTCGTCGTCCCCGCAGATCTCGTCGGCGCACGGTACGTCACCGACGTCGTGGCGCTGCGGGTGGTGAACCTCGCGGCCTGACCGCTCCCCCGCCGCCCGGTCGACAGCATCAGGCCAGGCCGGCTTTCTCCAGCGCCGTGGCGCAGGTGTCCACGATCAGCCGGGTCACCACGTACGGGTCGACGTTCGCGTTCGGACGCCGATCCTCGATGTACCCCTTCTGTTCCACCTCGACCTGCCACGGAATACGCACCGACGCACCGCGATCGGAGACGCCGTAGCTGTACTTGTCCCAGGGCGCGGTCTCGTGCGCGCCGGTCAGCCGGGCCTCGACCCCGATCCCGTAGTTGGTGATGTGCTCCAGCGGCTTTCCGTCACGTCCCAGCGCCTCGGCGGCTTCGATGACCGCGTCGTAGCTCTCGCGCATCTTCCTGGTGGAGAAGTTGGTGTGCGCACCGGCGCCGTTCCAGTCCCCCTTGGCCGGTTTGGGATCCAGCGTGGCCGAGAGTCCGAAGTCCTCGGCGGTCCGGTACAGCAGCCAGCGCGCCACCCACAGCTGATCGGCGACGTCCAGCGGCCCCAGTGGTCCGACCTGGAACTCCCACTGCCCGGGCATCACCTCGGCGTTGATACCCGAGATCGCCAGACCGGCTGCCAGGCAGTTCTCCAGGTGTTTCTCCACGGTCGGGCGCCCGCTGATCTCGTCGGTGCCGACGCCGCAGTAGTACCCGCCCTGGGGAGCCGGGAAGCCTCCGTCCGGGAAGCCGAGCGGGCGGGATCCCTTGAAGAAGGTGTATTCCTGTTCGATGCCGAAGAGCGGTTCCTGAGCGGCATGCCGCTCGGCGACCTCGCGCAGCGCGGCGCGGGTGTTGGACTCGTGTGGGGTGTTGTCGGTGTGGAACACCTCACACAGCACCAGAACGTCGTCGCCTCCGCGGATCGGGTCCGGGTACGACGCAACGGGCTGCAACACCCGGTCCGAGGCGTGGCCTTCGGCCTGGTTGGTGCTGGATCCGTCGAAGCCCCAGACCGGCGGCTCGCTGCCGGTGGCCAGGATCTTGGTCTTCGACCTCAGTTTGGCCGTCGGCCGGGTGCCGTCGAGCCAGATGTATTCGGCTTTGTACGTCATGGTTTTCGTTCTCCTTTGTGTGTCATCGCTGCTGTCACAGTGCGAATGCCAGGAATTGAGAGATCTGCCGGTCCGAGAAGTTGTCGTCGCTGACGAGCACCATGGACCGACGACCGTCGGGAAGTACGGGTCCGAGGGTGAGGCCCTCCACGTTGTCGGGTGTGCCGAGTGCCGGGATCGCGGCCAGGTCGGCGACGGGCCGTTTCGGCAGCGGCGGTACCGATGACGGCACGGAGTCGAACCCCGAGATGTCGGTCGCCCCGGTGAGGTCGGCGCGGAACAGGCGGACCTGCAGCTTCAACTTCCTGCTGCCCGCGCGCTCCATGACCAGGAGGACATCATCGGACACTGCCACGATGTCGGAGACGCCGTTCCCCTCGGTCCCCGGCGGCGCAGATTCGACTTGATAGCCGTACTGCGCCACCGGTTTCCGGCACTCCACATCGAACTTGGTGATCCGGATCAGCGCACCACCGCCGGCATGTGCCCGATCTCCGTCCTCCCACAGCGGATCCTCCATCGCCGCATAGAGAAAGCGCCCGTCCGGCGAAAGCGCCAGACCTTCCAGCGAACCGTTGGGTCGTGCGCCACGACGCTGATCCCGGGACAGTGTGAGATTCCCGGGCAGACAGAACTCCCCACGGTGACCGCCGTCGAGTCCGGCGATCCTGATCCACGGGTCCAACGTGTTGAAGCCCTCCGAGGACCAATACAGCTGCTGCCGTGCGACATCGAAGGCGATTCCCTCAGGATCGGGCGCGATCACCGCCGGCTGGTGGTCCGGGTCGTCCCTGCCGAAGGGCTTACCCGAGACGTCCAGCAGCGACTGGACGTCGACAATCTTGACATCGCGAATACCACTGACAGACAGTGCGATACGGACAGTGTAGAAGCGTGCGCTTCCGCGCACCGACCTGTCGTCGCAGATCACATAGTAGAGTCTGCGATCCGGGTCGTAGGTGATGCCCGAAAGACCGCCGACGACTGTGCCGTCGAATGTCGTCCCGTGGGGCAACGTCTTCTGGCCCAGGAACTCCATGCGTCACAACCGGTACATCTCGCGCGCCATCGCAGCCGAGTCCATGTAGTCGGTGCGCCGCGGCGGGTACCGCTTCTTCGACGAACTCTTCGGCAAATCGCCACCGGATCGCAGCCGTGCGCTCCGCACGCGGCGGAGCCGGGCGAGGAAGCCCTCGGGGGTGGCACTCGTGCGGGTCTGCGGTTCAGCGGAGACGGGAATGCGCAGAAAGGACGCACTGGCCCCGAACTGTGTGTCGATACTCGGTGTCACGCAGCAAGCGTCCAAGTGCGCGCACTCGACAGCTAGGCCGCGAATATCCTAGGAGGATTTCCACTACCCCTGCCCGCCTTGATGATTGCCGACCGCCAGGGTGGCAGTACCTGGCCTAGTAACACCGGTGCCTTCCAGCCGTGGGTCGACAAGCCTTGACTCTGTGTCGGACACGCCCACTTTCTCCCCGACGATCTCCGGAGGCCGACACATGGTTCGCAGCTTCAGCCGGGCGCGGACGCCGTGGACTCTCGCAGCCGCCGCCGTGCTTCTGGCTGGATGCACGGCCGGGCAGGCCGGCGACGACTCCTCGCGCAGGCCGACGGAGTTCACCCATCTCGGAACCACCGAACTGCCGCACCGGCAGGTCCACGAGGGCACCACGGTGGGCGGGCTGTCGGGCATCAGCTACGACGCCGAACGCGATGTCTACTACGTCATCAGCGATGACCGCTCGGCCCACGGCCCGGCGCGGTTCTACACCGTCGACATCGATTTCACGGCCGACGGCATAGCCGCCCAACTGCGCGACAGCACGGCGTTGTTGGACCGGACCGGCGCCCCGTTCGCCGCGCTGCAGCCCGACGCCACCCCGCCGGTGATCCCGCCCGACCCCGAGGGCATCGCGTACGACACACGCAGGCAGCAGATCTACTGGAGCAGCGAAGGCGCACGAGATCTCGACGACCCCACGCGAGCACTGCTGCTGGATCCCTGGGTGCGGCTTGCGACTCTCGACGGCGCTTTCCGCGCTCAGCTGCCGCTGCCGCCGATATTCACGATGTCGGCCGGGGAATCAGGTCCACGGGAGAATGTGACCCTGGAAGGCCTGACGCTCACCCCCAGTGGCCGTTACCTTTTCGCGGGCATGGAGGGCCCCGGCCACCACGACGGCCCGTTGCCCACCGAGCAGAACGGCGCGTTGGCCCGGGTGATCCGGTTCGACCCGGAAAGCGGGACACCGTCCGCGCAGTACGCCTACCCCCTGGACCCGGTGAGCGCGGGACCCGGTGGCGACAACGGACTCTCGGACCTGGTCGCACTCGACGACGAAAACTTCCTGGTGATCGAACGCGGGTACGCCGATCACTCGGTGGCCCGCATCTACCGCGCGAGCACCTCGGGGGCCGAGGACGTCAGCAACCGGCCGTCACTGACCGGGCCTGCACCCAGAACGATGACGAAGGAACTGCTCGTCGACCTCGTCCGGGTACCGCAGATCCGCCGTCTGGACAACATCGAGGGGATCACGCTGGGTCCCACGCTTCCCGACGGCCGGCCGACCGTGGTGCTGGTGACCGACGACAACTTCAGCGAGAAGCAGACCACCCAGTTTCACGCATTCGCCGTGGACACCGCCGCCTGAACGGCGAACCCGATCCCCACACGAGAAAGATCCGCTCATGACCGCCCTGGACAGTTCACCGATTCCGCTCTACACCGACATGTTCGAGCACGGTCCCGGCCGGCACGTCGAGGCCGAGGTGCCGACGGTCACTGAGGCGTTCCTGTCCCAGGTCAACCGGCGCGGGAACGCGCCGGCCATCCTGGACGAGCGGCTCGATGTCGTCCTCACGTGGCGCCAGTACGGGATGGCCGCACGGCGTGCTTCGGCCGGTCTGCGGGCCATCGGGCTGCGCCGGGGCGACAACGTCGGCCTGCTGCTGACCAACCGGCCCGAGTTCCACGTCGCCGACATCGCCGTGCTGTTGGCCGGGGGCACACCGTTTTCCCTGTACCAGTCCTCGGCCCCGGAACAGTTGGCCGAGATCCTGTCCGGCTCGGTGTGCCGCGTCGTCATCACCGAGCCACAGTTCGAGTCGAGGGTGCAGGCCGCGCTGAGACTCGTCGACGCCCCCGCGCCGTGCGTCGTCACCGTCGGAACGAGTTCGTGGGCGGAACTGGTGTCCGCGGAGCCTGCCGAGCCGGACCCCACCTGTTATGCCGGCCTGTCCACGGCGTCGCCGTCCGACCTCGCCACGGTGAGCTACACCGCCGGCACCACGGGCGCCCCGAGAGGCGCCGAACTGACCCACCACGCCGTCATGACCACCGTTACGCACCTCGCGAAGGACCTCGGCGTGCGTCCTGGCATGCGGTCCATCTCGTACCTGCCGATGGCGCACATCGCCGAACGCATCGGCAGCCACTACCTCCCGATGATCACCGGTTCCAGCATCGTGTGCTGCCGCGACGCGGCACGTCTGGTGCCGGTGCTGGGCCATACTCAGCCAGAGATCTTCTTCTCCCCGCCCCGGCTGTGGGAGAAGCTCAAGGCAGCGACCGTCCGGGCTGCCGAGGCGGGTGTCGACCCTGAGCTGATCCGCCGCGCGATCGGCCTCGGGCACACCGAGATCGCACTTGTCGGTGCGGCGGCGTGTCCGCCTGACGTGGTCGAGTATTTCCGGTCGATCGGTGTCCCGTTGCGCGAGAGCTACGGGATGACCGAAACGGCGGGCGTGGTGTCCATCTCCGCACTGGACGACGCCGGCTGCGTCGGTAAGCCTCTGCCGCACAACGAAGTCCGTGTCGGTTACGACGGCGAACTGTTCGTCCGCAGCGCCTCGATGATGGTGCGCTACCGCGACTCGCCGGAGGCGACGAACCGTGTACTCGACGCGCAGGGCTGGTTGCGCACCGGCGATGCCGGCCGGATCGACCACGACGGCAGGATCTGGATCCTCGACCGCAAGACCGATCTGATCATCAACAGCAGCGGAACGACTTTGTCCCCGGCCAACATCGAGGCCCGGCTGCGTGATGCCGATCCACTGATCGAGCACGCCTGCGTCATCGGCAACGGCCGGCCTTACAACGTGGCGCTGGTCGTGGTCGACCCGGCGCGCGCGGCGCAGCACCCGACCGGCGATGCCCTGACGGCGGCGGTGCACGCGCACATCGAACGGGTGAATCAACGGCTGTCGCCGGCCGAGCAGGTCAAGCGGTTCGCTCTGCTGGACAAGGCATGGCTGCCGGATTCCGACGAACTCACCGTGACGATGAAGCTCAAGCGGCGGGCGATCGAACACAAGTACGCCGGCCAGATCGACGCACTGTACGCAGCGCCGTTGGCGGGTCCGATCGGGCGGTGAGGTCTACCGTGGGGAGCGCCCGTTCCCCGCGTCGCCCGGAGGATCGCCATGCCGTCAGCCGACAGTCGTCCGTCAACGTGGCCCTGGCTGCTGGCCTCACGCGTTTTCGCGGTGCTGACCGTCGCGGTCGTGGTCGTGCTGTTCGGCACCGCGGGCCGGCTCGTCCAGGCCCACCAGCTCGAGGACTTCCACGGCGCGGCGGCGATCGCGCTGCATGTCGTCTCGGGGGGTCTGCTGGTGGCGCTGGCCGGGTTGGCCTACGAGCGCAGGCGCGGCTGGTGGGCCGCCGCGCTGGCCTGCGCGCTGTTGGTGTACTCCTTCGTGCAGGCGGCGCTCGGGGAGAGCGAGATGCTGTCCCTGCACATACCGGGCGCGCTGGCCGTCTCCGCGGCCACGTTCTGGCTCACGGCGTGGCTGTTCTTCGGCTGGCGGGATCGCTGAGGTGGTTTCACCGCGCAGCGATCGGACAATCCCGTCAGACATGGAACCCGAGAATGCCGCCACTCCGGAAGACGCCTCCGAGGCCACCGAGGAACAGCGCGAACTGCAGGAGCAGCTGGACCATCAGGACGACGACCCGGACGCGCCGGCGCGGGGGCAGACCTACCGCCAGGTTCCCGGCGAGAACTGAGGGACCGGCACTGTGAGCGCCTCAGACCAACCAAACTATCCGCCGCCGGCCGCGGAGCGGGGCCGGGTCGAACCGGTGCCGCGTCGGATCCGCGGTTATCTCGGCACCGAACTGGTCTTCGACACCACCGCGGCGCGGTACGTGTGGGAGGTCCCGTACTACCCGCAGTACTACGTTCCGCTGTCGGACGTTCGAGCCGGGTTGCTGCGCGACGACGAGCATCCGCAGCGGGTGCAGTCCGGCCCGTCCCGATTGTTCTCGGTGGTCGCCGGCGGGCGCACCGCCGACGGGGCGGCCCGAGTGTTCGACGACGGGGACGGCCCGGTCGCCGGGCTGGTGAAGTTCGACTGGGATGCCCTGACGTGGTTCGAAGAGGACGAACCCGTCTACCAACATCCGCGCAACCCGTACGCGCGGGTGGACGCGCTGCGTTCCCACCGCCACGTCGTGGTCGAACTGGACGGGGTGCTGCTCGCCGATACCCGCAGCCCGATCCTGCTGTTCGAAACCGGCTTGCCGACAAGGTATTACATCGACCAGACGGACGTCGCCGCCGAGCATCTGGAGCCGTCGAACACCCAGACCGTGTGCCCGTACAAAGGGGTCACCTCGGCCTACTGGTCGGTGCGGACCGGCACCGGACTGCACGCCGACCTCGCGTGGAGCTATCACCACCCGCTGCCCGCGGTCGGCGCGATCGCCGGCCTGGTCGCCTTCTACAACGAGAAGGTGGACCTCACCGTCGACGGCGTGCGACTGCCGCGGCCGCAGACCATGTTCGGGTAGGCCTCACACCCGGTCGGTGATGCCCGCGTACTCCGGGTGCTTGTCGATGTACTCGGCCACCATCCAGCAGGTCGGCACGATGCGTAATCCCTCGTCCCGGGTGACGCGCAGCGCCTCGGCGACGAGAATCGTTGCTAGTCCGCGTCCTTGGAACTGCGGCGACACCTCGGTGTGCGGGAAGACCCGTCGCCCGTCGTTGTCGTGGTAGTCGGCGAGGCCGACCGCTCGGCCGTCCACCTCGATCACGAAGCGTCCGGGTTCCCGGGTGACGGTGGTGGCGGCCCCGGTGCGGTCGGGCGGCGTTGCGGCACTCATCACTCCACGATAGATCCGCTGTCGGTCACCGCCCCCTGGCCGCGTCACCGCGCAGCGTCATCACCGTGCTGGTGACGGCCGCGGCGACCTTGCCGTCGGCGCGCACCACCTCACAGCTGTAGTGGGTGATCGTCCTGCCGCGGTGCGTGGACCACGCCGATGCGGTCAGGGTGTCCGCCCAGACCGGGCGCAGGAACGCCGCGCGGATGTCGATGCTGGTGAATGTCTCGCCGGGCTGCATCAGCGTGGCGCATCCACCGCCACGTCGAGGTGGCCGACGATCTCGCCGCGCAGATCCGCGCCGGTGCGTTGCCGGCGGGCACGCGGCTGCCCACCCACCGCTCGCTGGCCGAGAAGCACGGCATCGCGGTGGCCACGGCGACCAAGGTGTACCGCCTGCTCACCGACGCGGGCCTGGTGGTCGGCGAGCCGGGTCGCGGCACGTTCGTGCGGGATCTCAGCGGGTTCACCGGCCTGGAACCGCTGCGTGCGACACCGGCGCGGCGGGTGGCGGACCTCTCGTTCAATCAGCCGCTCGCCGCGGGCCAGGGTGACCGGCTGCGGCGCGCGTTACGCGAACTCGCCGCCGAGGGGGATCTCTCCGCACTGCTGATGCAGGAACCCCCGGGCGGACGCTCGCGCGGTCAGGCGGCGGTGGCGACCTACCTGCTCGGCCACGGCATCGACGTCCCTCCGCAGCGCGTGGTGCTGACCGCCGGCGGCCAGCAGGGGCTCGACGCGGTCCTGGGTGCGGTGACCCCACCGGGGTCGGTCGTGGCCGTGGATGCGTTGACCTATCCCGGCGTGAAGCTCGTCGCTGCCGCGCGCCGTCTGGACCTCGTGCCGGTGCCCGTCGACAGCTCGGGCATGGACCTCGACCACCTCGAGCGTCTCTGCGCCCAGCGGCCGGTGTCGGCGGTGTATTGCACTCCGACACTGCACAATCCGCTCGGTTTCGTACTCGGCGCAGCGGAGCGCCTGCGGCTGGCGGCGCTGGCCGAACGCCACGATCTGGCGATCGTCGAGGACGGCGTCTACGCGTTCCTGGCACCTGGAACCTCGCCGGTGGCGACGCTGGCCCCGGAGCGCACCTTCTATGTGGGCTCGCTGTCGAAGAATCTGGCCCCGGGGCTGCGGTTCGGGTTCGTGGTGGCCCCGCAGCATCGGCGCGAATCGCTGATCCGGACGCTGCGCGCGGGCAGTTGGGGTACCTCGACGGTCGCGGTGGCGCTGGCCGTGCGGTGGTTGACCGACGGCACGGTCGAACAATTGGAGGTGTCGCGGCGCGACGACGCCCGGCATCGTCAGCAGCTGGCCCGCGCGGAACTGGCCGCACTCGGCTACAGCGGGCACCCGAGCTCCTACATCGGGTGGCTGCCGCTGCCCGAGGAGGTGCGCAGCGACGTCCTCGCCCGCCAACTCGCCGAAGCCGGAATCCTGGTGACGACGGCCGACGCGTTCGCGACGACCAAAAGTGTCCCGAACGCGATCCGGCTCGCGCTGGCCACCCCGGACGAGCCCGATCTGGTGGGCGCACTGCGCGAGATCGGCCGGCGCATCCGCCTGCACCTGCCCTCGGCGTGACTCAGGCAGCCTCCCGGTCGCGGGCCGGGCGTGCGTCCGAATCCCGCTTGGCATCAGTGCGTTCCGCCCCATCGGACTTCACCCGGTCGTCGCGCTTCGCACCATCGGATTTCACACCGTCGCCGGTGCGCGGCTTCGCCGGGGTTTCCGTGCGTTCGTCGTTGGCTCCGGGGTTCTTCGAGGCGACGTCACCGCTGCCGTCGACGTGTCCCCTCCGCACGTCGTCGGCCCGCGGTGACGTCGCCTCGATACCGCCCGTAGACGACTTCTCCGCATCCGCCGCGGTTTCCCGCACCAAGTCGGGTGCCTCGGTCTCGGATCGCCTACGCGGGTCCTCCGTCCCCGACCCGTCCTCGTCGCGGGACAGTGCGCTCTTCTCGGCGGTCGTCTTCTCAGCGGTGGTCGACTCGGCAGTGGTCGACTCGGTGGCCGGCTCCGTGGAGCCGGGGATCCCCGGAATCTGGGTGCCCGGGTTGGTCGGCCCGGGGCGCGTGGCTCCCGGCGGGACCGGGACCAGCGCCGAGCACAGGCCGCACTGGGTGCCCAGCACGAACGGATTGAACGCGGTGTTCAGCCCGCGGATGAAGCCGGTGATCGTGTTGACGATCATCGTCAGGCTGGGCAACCTGATCCGGCTGAAATCCGGTGTCTCGGTGAGTGAGTCGAAGAAGTTCTGGAACGGTGTGCCGAGGTTGAGCCTGAAGTTCTGCTCAGACCAGGATTCGGTCTCGCCGTCGGGATCCTTGATGTCACACAAGCCGTCAGACGAACAGGTGACCGGATTCTCGACTTCCGGGAAGGTGTAGCCACCCGGGGAGAAGAGATCCACGATGTGGCCCACGTTGAACATCTTCGACAGGATCTGGTCGGGATGATCACACCCTCCGGTGTTGATACCGGCGCACCCCACGTCCATCGGCAGCTGCGACGCTGCCACGGTCGCCAGGATGTTGCCCAGCCCCACCGACAGTGCGGGGAACGGCAGCAGCACGTTGACCAGCGACTGGTATCGGGCGATGTCGGCGGCGTCGGTGCCCAGGACGTTGAAGGGGTGATACACCCACCAACTGCCGCCGAAGTCGAGGTCTGCCGTCAGCCCGACCACCTCGGTCTGGTTCAGGTCCACGCCGTCTCGGGAGTTGACGAAGGCGAATCCGCTGTCCGGCCGGTCGCCGAGGTTCACGTCGCCCTGCCCGAGCGCGTTGAAGAAGTTGTAGGGCACGTTGGCCAGCGCGATGAACAGGTTCGCCGGGATGTTGAAGATGCTCGGCGCCGACTCCGCGAGGGCTTGGGGCTCCTGGGGTGTCTGCGCCGCACTCGAGGGCCGGCACAGCGCCGTGACGGTCGGGTCGCAGGACTCCACGGTGGCCACGGCGGTGAGGGTGACGTCGATTCCGGCGGTCCGCACCTGGCCCGGAGGCGCGGTGACCGGGGCGACCGCGATGGCGCCTGCGCCGAGCAGCGCGATGCCCGCGCTGACGATTGGTCGGCACAATGGCATCGGCGGCATCGGTACCCCTCCTCCGACGAATGCGAACGGCGAACAAGGTCGAAGATAACCAGCAATCTCCAAGATCACAGCAATCTACCGCCGAATAATTCAGCATTTCTTCAAGATCATTACTTACTTCAGTTCAGAGCAGGTTTTTAACAGCGCTAATAATTGCAGACAAGTATTATCCAGCAAGTTCGATATTGACGCTTGTGAAATGTCTGTCAGGGCGTGCAGCTATCGGGTGAATCGCCGTTCATCACGGCGTCCACGAAATTCTGCATGTCCGTCACCGACGGGGCGATGACGCCACGATGGTCCTGCCCGGGATAGACCCGGTAGTCGACCGCGGCGCCGTTGGCGCATAAGGCCTTCGCCAACTGGTCGACCCCGGCCGGGGACACCGCGGCGTCGGCGGTGCCCTGCACGAGCAGCACTGGCACCCGCGGGGTGAGCCGGACCGGGTCCTGACGGTCGAGGTAGGCGCGCAGCCCACCGAG
This sequence comes from Mycolicibacterium vaccae NBRC 14118 = CIP 105934, assembly GCF_001552715.1. Taxonomy (GTDB): domain Bacteria; phylum Actinomycetota; class Actinomycetes; order Mycobacteriales; family Mycobacteriaceae; genus Mycobacterium; species Mycobacterium vaccae. Next base: position 40,815 of record NZ_BCRS01000011.1, read on the forward strand.
GTCCGCCTCGGGCGCCAACACCTCAGACGCCGGCACGGTGGGGACGGCGTCGATCTGGGCCACGCACTCGGTACGGGCCGCGGTCAGCAGCGGACGCGCTTGGCTGGTGAAGATCGCGTCGGGGTCGACCGACGGATCGACCACCGCCGCGCCGAGCACCAACAACGGCAGGAATCGTTGGGCCGCCTCGACTTCGGGACGGCCGGCGCGGAGGAGGTCGACGGCCTGGCCCATGTCCACCCCGCCCGGCGCAATCGACACCACCCCTGCGAGCGTGAGGTCGGGGGCGCGGTCCTGGCCGTCCTGGGCGGTGAACAGCACCGCCTGCCCACCCTGGCTGTGGCCGATGGCCAGCCATTCGGTACCGATTCCGGAGTCGAGATGTCTTGCCGCCCGGACGATGTCGGTGACCGTGTTCGCCTCGCTGACGCCGTCGACGTAGGGATGTCCGCCGGGGGTGCCCAACCCCTGGTAGTCGGTTTGGACGACGGCGAAGCCGCGTGTCAGCCAGCTGTCGAGCATGGGGCGGACCACGCTGACGTAGTCGTGCACCAGGCCGTCGGCGGTGTCGGCCGACGGGGCGCAGGTGTCGGCGTAGCCGGTGGTGCCGTGCGCCCAGCTGATCACCGGCCAACCACCCTCCGGCGGCGCGGTTTTCGGGACTGCGACGGTGCCCGACACCACGATGGGTTCGCCGTGCGAGTCGTCGGAGACGTAGGTGATCAATCGGGTTTCGGCGGCACTGGGCAGTGCCGCGGCGGTGGTCAGCGGACGGGCGGTGAGCAACTGCCCGGCACGCAGTTCCGGTTCAGGTTCAGGTTCGGCCGCAGTCGAACATCCGGTGAGCAGCAGAAGTGCCGCCACCCCGGCCAGCCAGGACCGGGCCTGGTCAGTCACCGAGCAACTTCCGCCGGCTGGCCGCGATCGGACTCTGGGCGGTCAGCCCGCCGTCGAGCACCAGGGTCTGGCCGGTCATGTAGCGGGATTCATCGGACGCGAGGTAGACCATCGCCCATCCGATGTCCTCCGGGGCGCCGATCAGGTCCAGCGCATTGTGGCTGCGGATGTCGGCGATCGTCTCTGCCGGCAGATTGTTCTCCAGCGCGGGCGTCATGATGGCGCCCGGTGCGACCGCGTTGCAGCGCACACCATTTCGTCCGTACTGGGTGGCGATGTACTGGGTGAGCCGGATGACGGCGGCTTTGGCCGCACCGTAGGCGCATTGCAGGGTGTCCCCTGCCAGGCCGGCAACGGACACGGTGTTGATGATCGAACCACCCCCGTCGGCGATCATGTGCGGCAGCGCCAGGCGGGAGGCGACCACGGTGCTGCGCGCGTTGAGCGCCATCGTCCTGTCCCACTCGGCAAGGTCGAGATGCAGGAGGTCGAGGTCCTTGCGGGGATTGCTGCCGCCGACGTGGTTGCAGAGCACGTCGATGCCGCCGAACTCGGCGACGGCGGAATCGATCATCGCCGCGATCGAATCCTCGTCGAGCACGTCCACCGCGATGCCGACTGCGCCCTCGCCGATCTCGGCAGCAGTCGCGGCGGCGGCGTCGGCGTCGAGATCGGCGATCAGTACCCGGGCCCCCTCGGCGACCATCAGCTCGGCGGCGGCGCGCCCGATGCCACTGGCGGCGCCGGTGATGACGACCCTCTTGTTTTCCAGACGGTTTCCCGACATTGGCTCACCCGTCGTTTCGCAGGCGGCCGTTTTGCCGCCGCGTTCAGGCTAAGCCTGCCGCCAGCGGAATCCGGACGGAATGCGTTGTCCCTTCGCCCGCCGGAACTTTCGACCGCAAGCAACCGAGTGGCTTTGCCCGTGTTTGGGTACTCCGGGCGGGCTGGGTTCACATCGGCGGCGGAGGTACCTCATGAGCGCGGCACCAACCCTGAAAAAGGCCCTGAACCAACGCCAGCTGACGATGATCGCCATCGGCGGGGTGATCGGCGCCGGTCTGTTCGTGGGGTCCGGCGTGGTCATCGGCGACACCGGACCGGGCGCCTTCCTGACCTACGGCATGGCCGGCGTGCTGATCATCATGGTGATGAGGATGCTGGCGGAGATGGCTGTGGCCAACCCGTCGACCGGGTCGTTCGCGGATTACTCCCGCAACGCGCTGGGCCACTGGGCGGGATTTTCGGTCGGCTGGCTGTACTGGTATTTCTGGGTCATCGTCGTCGGCTTCGAGGCGATCGCCGGCGCCAAGATCATCCAGTACTGGATGGACGTACCACTGTGGTTGTCCGCGCTGATCTTCATGGTGCTGATGACGGCCACCAACCTGTTCTCCGTGGCGTCCTACGGCGAGTTCGAATTCTGGTTCGCCGGCATCAAGGTGGCCGCGATCATCGCGTTCATCGCGCTGGGGGCGGCGTTCGTCTTCGGCCTGTGGCCGGACAAGTCGGCGGACTTTTCGAACCTGACCAGTCACGGCGGCTTCATGCCGTTGGGCTTCGGCGTGATCACGGTAGGCATCGTGACGGTGATCTTCTCGATGGTCGGCGCGGAGATCGCGACCATCGCGGCAGCCGAGTCCCAGGATCCGGAGCGGGCGGTGTCCAAAGCCGCCAACTCGGTGATCCTGCGCATTCTGCTCTTCTACGTCGGGGCGGTGTTGCTGTTGGTGCTCATCGTGCCGTGGAACGACGAGAACGTGGCCGCGTCGCCGTTCGTCGCGGCGTTCACGACCATGGGCATTCCGTACGCCGACCACGTGATGAATGCCGTCGTACTGACCGCCGTGCTGAGCTGTCTGAATTCGGGCATGTACACCGCCTCTCGCATGCTGTTCGTTCTGGCGGCGCGCCGAGAGGCGCCGGCGGCACTGGTCAAGGTGACGCGGCGGGGGGTGCCGGCGAACGCCATCCTGGCGTCCTCGGTCGTGGGGTTCTTCTGCGTGATCGCCGCGGCGCTCTCCCCTGACACCATCTTCGCGTTTCTGCTGAACTCCAGCGGCGCGATCATCCTGTTCGTCTACCTGCTGATCGCGATCTCGGAGATCGTGCTGCGCTACCGCACACCGGACTCCGAGCTGCGCGTGAAAATGTGGCTCTTCCCAGTGCTTTCCGTGCTGACCGCGCTGGGGATCGTGGCCATCCTGGTACAGATGTTCATCGACCCCGCGCTGCGCTCGCAGCTGGTGCTGAGCCTGCTGTCGTGGGGTGTGGTGCTGTTGCTCTTCGCCGCCAACAAGTGGTTCGTCAAGAAACGGCCGGTGCGCACCGACGACACCGACCGCGGCCCGGCCGGAACGCCGCACCGCGTGCTGGTGCTGGCCAACCAGACCGTGGATTCCGACGAGCTGCTCGCGGAGCTGAACCGGATCGGAGCCGACCGGGACGCACAGTATCTGGTGGTGGTGCCGGCCAATCCCATCGATACCGGGGCTGCGGCCACGCACGGTCCACGAGACGTCACCGAGGCCACGCAGGAAGCTGCGGCAGCCCGCCTCGAAATCACGTTGACCGCGCTGCGCGGCGAGGCCCGGGAGGTGGACGGCGAACTGGGTGACTACCGTCCGCTGCGTGCGCTGGCAGACGCCGTCGAGAGATTCGGTCCCGACCAGATCGTGATCTCGACACTGCCACCGGAGCTCTCGGTGTGGCAGCGCTTCGACGTGGTGGATCGGGCCCGCATCCAGTTCGATGTGCCCGTGACACATGTGGTCGCGAAGTCGGTTGAAAGCAACAAGGTTCCGCGATGACGATCATCGCGGGTTTCAGTGCCAGCGGTCACGGGCCGGCACCCTTGCATCTGGCGGCCCAGATAGCCGGCCGCACGGGAGACAAGATCGTCGCGGTGGCGGTGGTGGAGCGGCACTGGCCGCGGAGCCTGGATCCGCTCGAAGGTGAGTACCTGGATCATCTTGGCGTGCAGGCCCTGAAGTCGCTCAAGGAGATGGTGGACCAGCTCCCCGGGGGTCTGGAGGTGTGGGCGATGGTCCACCAGGCCGGCTCCGTGCCGGAGGGGCTGACCGAACTGGCGGCGGAGATGAACGCGGACATCGTCGTCGTCGGCTCGTCGTCCTCCGGCCTCCGGGGCCGGATCACGCTGGGCAGCGTGACCGACCGGCTCGTCCATACCGCCGCCGTTCCCGTGGCCATCGCACCGCGGGGCTACCCGGCCCAGAGCACGCCGGTGGAGCGGCTGACCGTGGCCTACGGCGGGCAGGCCGACGAGGTCGGGCTGGTCACCACGACCGCCGAACTCGCCGAGCGGTGGTCGGCGCGGCTGCGGATCGCGTCGTTCACCGTGCGGCCGGTGACGATGTTCAGTGGCTCGATCGAGACGGCGGCCGAAGACCTCGTGGTGGAGCAGTGGGCACGGCGGACCCAGGACAACATCATCGGTCAGCTGCAGAAGGTCCGTTCGGGGGTCGGGGTGGTCGCTGCCGACGTGGTGATCGGTGCCGGGGCGACATGGCGGGACGCGGTGGAGGCCGTCGAGTGGGAGGCCGGGGACGTCCTGGTGCTCGGCTCGGGGGCAGCAGGCCAGGCCGCCCAGGTGTTCCTCGGGTCGGCGGCAGCGAAGATACTCCGGCACTCGCCGGTGCCGACGATGATCGTGCCGCGGCGCGAGGCTGGGTGACCGGGCTCCTTCACGAAGATGAGACGGTCCGGGCTTTACGCTCTCCCGCGGGCAGCCATCGTGCAAGGCTCGCCCTATGTCATTTCGAGTGAAGTTCGGACGCCACGAACAGCCCGGTGAATACGGCGACGACGACACCTACGAGTTCCTCGACAACGGTGTCCTGAAGCTGTCGTTCCAGAAGCCGGCGCAGTGGGACGAGTACTACGCGCCCGGCGCGTGGTACCAGGTGATCGCCGAGGAGAAACACCGGCCGGCGTCCTCCTCGGGCGGGTAGATCCCAGGCCCGTCAGTTCCCCGCGGCTCCCCCGGTGCGGCGGCCAGTTCGGCGTGGGCCCGCATCCGTCAGCAGCAGTGCCGCCTCGTTGTAGGGAAACGCTCGGTACAGCGGCCGGGAACGGGGGACGACGAGGCCCGCGGCCTCGGCCTTGCTCACCACCCTCGGGTTGGTGAGGGCGACCGCCCGGCCCCGCTTGCGCAGCACCGCCGGTCCGCCGGCCAGCACGTTCTTCAGCCAGTCCGTCTGCGGGCCGTAGCCGATGAGGATGGCGTAGCCGCCATCGGTCTTGAACACCAACAGCGGCGTCCGATACCGCTTACCCGACTTGCGCCCGACATGCTCGAGCGTCCCGAGACTCGGAAGCCACGGCGTGATCGCGCGCGCCGCCGGATTGGTGACGCGCTTGTTGAACTCTGCGATTCCCCGAGGCATACGCATTGTCGGAGTTCAGGTATCGGCCGAAGTCAGCGAGCGGACCGACAGCGACGCCATCCGTGGATAGAGGATCGCCGGACCGAGCCACCGGGTGACGAAGCGGCGCAGTGCGCTGCTGTCGCGTGGCGGGTGGCCGGGATCGGTCAGGATGGACTGCACTGTGCGCAGGGTCATTTCGGCGAGCTCGCCGAGCGCGGCGTCGTCGAAGCCGTGAAGATGCCAATCCACATCGAGACGGCGGAGAATCGACAGGCAGAAGGCGGTCGCCGTGTCGGAGGTCAGCGAGGTGAGGGCGCCGCCGTCCTGCCGTCGCGACAGCAAGCTCTCCAGCTGTGGATCGCCGCTCAGGTGCTCGATGCCGAACGCGACGCTTTCGACAACGGCGGTGACCGGGTCGCGGAGTCCGCGGGCGTGTGCTGCAAGCTGGTCGATGAACCCGTCGGCCGCGCGCATGGCGCTGGCGATGAGCAGCGCATCGGCGTTGGGAAAGTAGCGGTACACGGTCTGGCGGGTCACCCCGAGTGTCCGGGCGACGTCGGCCAGGCGTATCGCAGGTCCGTACTCGGCGACCACTTCGTCGACGGCATCGAGGATTCGGGCGATCGCCTCCTCGTCCGAGTCGGGTGTGGAGCCCGCCCAGCCTCGACTACGCATCCGCGGTCACGAGCCGTTCGCTGTCGAAGGCGATCCGCAGCGTGGTCGGACCGGTCATCCCGAGGACGGATTTCCACGGCGCCGGGCCAATCCGGCGGGGTGCGGCCAGACGCCGGGTCAGGACGGCCAGCGCTTCCGCCAGCTCCCGGCGCGCGAGGTTCGCCCCCAGGCAGTAGTGCGCGCCGCCGCCGAAGGTCAGAAGCCCCGGCGTGTCCCTGCGGGTGATGTCGAAGCGATCGGCGTCGGCATAGATCGCCGGATCACGGTTGGCGGCATAGGTATTGACGAAGACGAAGGTCCCGGCCGGGAACGTGTAACCACCGAACTCGGCGTCCACGACGGCGGTCCGCGGCACGATGCAGCCCGTCGGCGAGTGGCGCATGGTCTCCTCGACCGCCTGCATGGCGAGCTCCGGATGCTCGCCCAACTTCGCCCACTGCTCCGGGTGCTCGCAGAGCACGTACACCGACGCGGCCAGCTGGTTGCGTGTGGTGTCCGTTCCGGCCATCAGGAAGCCGGCCACCAGCATGCGGAGTTCGTCGAGATTCAGCCGGTCGCCGTCGGTTTCGGCGCGGATGAGCTCCGAGAGCAGATCGTCGGTCAGATTCTCCCGGCGGGCGGCGACCATGTCGTCGACATATGCGTCGAGTTCGCCCCATGCCCGCATGATCGCGGCTTCATCGAAGGTGGCGTCGGGCTGGAAGTTGAACGCCTTGAAGATCTCGTCGGTCCATTCGGAGAACAGCTGCCAGTCCGCGCGGGGCGCACCGAGGAGCGCGCAGATGATCGGCGTGGGATATGGCCGCGCGATGTCGGTGACGATGTCGCACTGTCCGGCGTCCATCACGCGGTCGATCAGCCCGTTCACCACGTCGTGGATCGTGTCCTGGAGACGTGCGGTCGCGCGGGGCGTGAACGCCTTGGAAACCAGTTTGCGCAAGCGGGTGTGCGGTGCGCCCTCCAGGCCGAGCAGACTGCTCGTGATCTTGTCGTACAACGGGCCTGACGTGATGCCCTGCGCCGCCAGGGTGATGCCGGGAGGCATGCTGAACCTGTTGTCGCGCAGCATGTTCCGAGCCAACTCGTAGGACAGGATCTCCGGGCCGAGGGGGCCGATGGCGATGGGGGCGCGGGATTGCGCCGTTCGCAGATCGTCGAGAATGTCGTGCGGAGTGGCGTTGAAGCTGTACGTGAACGTCGGCAGGCCGGCGTCGAAGACATTGGGAGCGGAGCTGGGCGCACGGACACTCATCCATAGAATGTATGACGACGATCAGGATTCTTGGGCCGAATTGCGAATTCTCTCGTTCACTGACGAGAGGTGGTCATACGTTCCGGGTTTGAACGTCTGACCGCTGCCACTGGGCGGCTCGCGGGCGCACAATCGAATCGTGCAAGTGACACACTTCGGCCATTCGTGCGTGATGGCGGGGGGTCCCGGGCGCCACCGTGCTGATCGACCCCGGCAACTTCTCCCACGGCTTCGAGGGCGTCACGGGCCTTTCGGCGATCCTGATCACCCACCAGCAGCACGATCATGCCGATCTGCAACGGCTCCCGGCGAACCCGCAGGCTGACGCGCGGGGGCTCGGTGTTGGTGTTCGCCACCGTGGAGCGGCAGCCGTCATGCAGGTGACCACGAACGCCAGCTACACCCCCGCCGACGATCAAGACGTAGACGATGGCGGAAAGATGCCGCAACTCGCGTGACCCCGAGAGGGCCGCTCGCCCCGGCGTTACCCCGGCGGGCGGTGGGATCCCGGCGCGGAAGGCGGCTTTGAGAGCCGATCCATTAAACCAGAAAACGCCCCTACCAGCGGATTTACAGTGCCCCCAGTCGGACTCGAACCGACACTTGGCGGATTTTAAGTCCGCTGCCTCTGCCAATTGGGCTATGGGGGCTTTGTGCGTTCAGAGCATAATTCAGGCCGATTCGGCCTCGTCCGAGCGTCCTGACCACCGCAGCGCTCTCGATGGACTTACCCAGCGCATTGGCACGACACTGAAGCCCACGCTGAGAAGATGGCTGCCGAGCGGCGGCAGCAGATGCGAGAGCGTCGAGCAGTCCTTCTGACGTACGCGCAGGACTGCCGTAGTCCGTCCTCGAGTAGTAGTTCACCGACCCCAGGCGAGCATGGCTGCCTCTTCGCGCTTCAGACCTTGACTCGATGTTCGTCGACTCCGATACCCGCTGACCAGGCACTGCCTCAAGAGCCTCGATGAGGCCTACCGTCGATGACATGAGCGTCCCCACCTTCACTCTCAACAACGGCGTCGAGATACCCGCGCTCGGCTTCGGCGTCTTCCAGACCCCACCAGGTGAAACCATCGCTGCCGTCGAGACGGCGCTGCAGACCGGCTATCGCCACGTCGACACCGCTGCGGCGTATGGCAACGAGCGTGAGGTCGGCGAAGCGATTCGCCGATCGGGGCTGGCCCGCGACGAGGTCTTCATCGAGACCAAGGTCTGGATCAGCGACTTCGGCTACGACCAGACGCTGCACGCGTTCGACAAGGCCGCCGGCAAGCTCGGCGTCGAGCAACTCGACCTGCTGATCCTGCACCAGGCTCTCCCCGGCGAATTCGATCTCACCGTAGGTGCGTACAAGGCGTTGGAGAAGCTCTACGCCGACGGCGAGGTCCGCGCGATCGGCGTCTCCAACTTCATGCCACCCCATCTCGACAAGCTGCTCACCGAAACCGAATTGGTGCCGGCGGTCAACCAGATCGAGGTACACCCGTACTTCCGGCAGTCGGAGTTGCTCGCGTTCGACACCGAGCACGGCATTCTCAACCAGGCGTGGTCGCCGATCGGCGGCATCACGTTCTACCGGGACGGCTCGCACAACTCGACGCTTGAGAACCCCGTGATCGGCGAGATCGCCGCCGCGCACGCGAAGACGCCGGCTCAGGTGATGCTCCGGTGGCACATTCAGCAGGGCCGCCAGGTGATCCCGAAGTCGGTGACGCCCTCGCGGATCGCCGAGAACTTCGACGTCTTCGACTTCGAACTGAGCGCCGAACAACTGGCTGCCATCGACTCACTGGACACCGGCATCCGCGGGGGCCCGGAGCCCGAGGCCATCACCCGTGAGACCTACGGGATCGATATACCGGAAGCCTGAGGAGGATTCATGCACACACGCACGCTCGGCCAGGGACTGGAGGTTTCGGCCATCGGTCTCGGCGCTATGGGGATGTCGCAAAGTTACGGCCCCAATCCCGGCGACCGCGACGACATGATCGGCGTTCTTCGTTACGCGGTGGAAGAGGCCGGAGTGACGTTCTTCGACACCGCGGAGGTCTACGGGCCGTATGTCAACGAGGAACTTGTCGGCGAGGCGTTGGCGCCGCTGCGCGACCGGGTGGCGATCGCCACCAAGTTCGGGTGGAACATCGTCGACGGGAAGACGGTCGGCACCGATTCGCGCCCCGACCAGATCAGGCGAGTCGCCGACGCGTCGCTGCGGAGGCTCCGGACCGACGTCATCGACCTCTTCTACCAACACCGGGTCGACCCGGATGTGCCGATCGAGGACGTGGCGGGCACGGTCGCCGAACTCGTCCAGGCCGGCAAGGTACGGCACTTCGGGCTCTCGGAGGCCGGGGCCGCGACCATCCGACGCGCCCATGCCGTGCATCCCGTCACGGCGGTGCAGAGCGAGTATTCGCTGTGGACCCGGGATCCTGAACCCGAGGTGCTGCCCACCTGCGCCGAACTCGGCATCGGTTTCGTGCCGTTCAGCCCGCTGGGCAAGGGGTTTCTGACCGGAACCGTGACGGCCTCTTCAGAATTCGCGGTCGGCGACATCCGCGCCACGATCCCCCGATTCGCCGCCGACAACATCGCCGCCAACGAGGCATTGGTGAGCGAGGTGCGAAAGCTCGCCGACGCCAAGGGCTGCACGCCGGGTCAAATTGCGCTGGCCTGGCTGCTCGCCCAGCAGCGGTGGATCGTGCCGATTCCCGGCACCCGCCGCCGCGGCCGGATCGACGAGAATGCCGAAGCCACTCGGGTTGCGCTGTCGGCCGACGAGGTCGCCGACCTTGACGCTCTCGCCTCACGGGTCGGGGTGCACGGCGACCGGTACAACAGCGCCGGAATGGCGATGGTGGGGTTGTGATGACCAGAAGCTGGGCGAAAGACCAACTCGACCGTCTGGGGGCGGCCGAGCAAATCCGCGTCGCTGGGCGTCGCCGGGACGGCTCGCTACGCAGGCCGGCGATCGTGTGGGTGGGGCGTACAGGCTGTCAGTTAGTCATCGAATCTGGAACCCAAACGGTCGGTCAGGTCAAGATGCACCTATTCGTGCAGCAGACCCAGTTTTCGGCTTACGGTGCTGCTGGGTGGCGAACCACTGCTAGGCGACCGACCCGAAAGTTTCCGCACTCCCTTGGGGGTCGACTTACTCCCCGCGATGAACATCCGCAATGAGTCCGTTCAGATAGGGTTGCGTATCCGGCTTGCTTGGGAGGCTCTTTGTCCGCGAAGCTCCGGTGGTGTCCACCCGCCTGACATGACACGCCACCGCGAAACTTGCCGTAGACCGCAGATCTCTCGGTGCGCATCGTTCCGTCCGGATCTTTGCCCCCTTGTGCCAGTGGTCGTCGATACCCGCTCACTCGTTCCGGGTAGTTACGCCCTGAACTTGCCCCCGCGACTCGCGGCGATCATCCGCCCTGTACCTGGGCTTTCGGAATATAGCCCGGCGCTATCTGCTCCTTCGGAAAGCTGCGTGGAAAGCATGAAATTCAATCGGCTGAATGCGGCACCGGCCTGTAATGATCCTTGCTGTGGAAGTAGATCTCAGCACCGCATCGCGGGCAATGGATCCAGTACTCAAACCGTGCATCGTCGGTGCCGGTTCTCTGTTTACGGATCTCGATCAACACGTCGGCATCAGCATTCTTGGGGCACTCGATGCCGTCCCACGCACCTGCGGCAACTTTCTCTGTGACCTCGACCCATTTCTTCGCAAGTGCTGCGTACTCAGACATGCGAGACGCCTCCGATAGTCGGCATGTATCCCCGCAATTGTTCTTCGAATCCCTTGGCGTGCAGCCTATAACGGCAGTGTAAGTTGGACCGCCTTTTGCAGGAATTTGCCACGAGCCGGACGCCAGTCTCATTCGCCAGGCGACGCAGTACGACCATCAATCTCCCGGGCGTGCTCGCGCAGGCGTGACACGATCTGCCCGAGCCACTCTTTTGAACGTGGTCTCCGGCCGCGGGTCGTAACAGACGCCGACTCCGCGTATCAGGAACTGCGCCAGAGCGGTTTCAGAGAGGGCCGTGCGCACGTCGTCGATCTCTTGGGCAATCTGGCGCTGGCTTTCTGATCCAGGGTTCCCGATGACGTAGTTGTCGACTAGTCCTTTCCAGTCGTCAGCTTCCAAGTCCCAGTCCTGGTGAAAGTACGCACCGAAAAACTGGCCTAACTCAGTCGAAATCGAACCGTCGTTCATGGCCATCCGAAGCTGAGGCCATGCATCACATTAGAATCGATCGATTCGTTCTCATGCGGTTGGCGGGGCAGCACCACCATCGAGCGCAGCGGCGTGCTGGCGCAGGCGTTCAGCGACCTGCGCGAGCCACTCTGCGTAGGTGAATTCTGGCAGTGGGTAATAGTTGGCCCCCAACGTGCGTGTCACGAGTCGTTCCATATCGGGTTCGCCGCACTCAGCATTCAGGTCATCGATCTCGTGGATCAGCGATCGAAGCAGGTCCGCAGAGGGTCGCTCATCCTTAACGTAACTGTCGACAACCCCTTGCCAGTCGGCGGCTTCCAGAACCCAGTCCTCGTGGAAGTACGCGCCGAAGAAATGATTCAGAAGGCCCGATACCGGATGCTCGCTCATGAATTGGCCACTCCTGTCGGCACTTAGGCATCATGTCCGGCCGCACTGAGTGGGCAGATGCCGTGCTATCGGACGTTGATTGCCATCACATCAGAGTCGTCCGAGTCGATCTCAAACGGTGGGCGGCGCAGGTGCAGCACCACTGTCAATCGTCGCGGCGTGCTGGCGCAGCCGCGCAGCAACCTGCTTGAGCCAATCTTCATACGACATCTCAGGCAGCGAGCTGTACTTGGCGCCCAACGTGTGCGTCATAAACGTCCTCATGTCAGCTTCTGATCGACGGTTGGTTCACATCATCGATCTCATTGGCTAGCAGTCGAAGCAGCTCTGCGTCGGGTTCTTCGTCACGAACATAACCGTCGAGCAGCCCTTGCCAGTCGGCCGCTTCCAGATCCCAGTCCTCATGAAAGTACGCCAGGAAGAGGTGCAACAAGGGACGCGAGACTGAGTTTTCGGTCATTACTCCATCATCCCCCGTCGACACGTCCCATCCACCCGATCGATGGGCCTTCTGGACCATCGTGACAGCCTGGCGATCGCGAAGTCTCGCCGCTGAATCATCGTTAGCGGCATCAATGTTGGTGCGGCGCTTCCCGACCTCGCCGAACTTATGGCGATGACCGATTGGCGATAAGTCCGAGGCGACAGTCAGGGCCACGCTGCAACGTCGGCGGCTCGGCTCCACCCGGCATTTGCGCGGCTCCTCTGCAGCCCTCAGCCGCGTGCCTGAGGTGTCTGTGCACAAGATGGGCAATGGCGCCGCCCTGTTCGGCACCATTAGTGGCCGTGGAGGCCGTTCTCGACGGTAGGAGCGGACGCACCACAGTTGATCGCCGCAGCGTGTTGTCGCAGCCGTGCCGCAATCTGCCCGAGCCACGGTTTGAACGATATTTCGGGTCGCGGGTCGTAGCACACCCCGACCTCACGCAACAGAAGCTGCGCTAGGTCCGCTTCAGAACGGGTCGCGCATAATTCATCAATCTCTCGAGACATCGTCCTTAGTGGTTCGGCCACCGGGTCCGCGTTGACGTAGTTGTCGACGATTCCCTGCCAGTCGTCAGCTTCCAGGTCCCAATCCTGGTGAAAATATGCGCCAAAAAATTGTTCTAACTCAGTCGAGATCGAACCGTCGTCCATAGCCATCCCCGCATCACGCCGACCAGTTCGTCGTCAAACCTGTGGAGGTGTAATGCCGGGGCCGGCCTCGGCGACACGCCCGCGAAAGCGGTTCGCGACCTCCTTCAGCCACTCGTCGTAGGTCAACGGTGCGGGACCGTAGTGCACCCCGACCTGACGAACGAGGAATTCCTTCAGCTGTGGCTCAGGACGGGATTTACGGAGCTCGTCAATCTGCTCAGCCAGCCGCAGCAGGGGTGCAGGAGTCGGGTCTTCGTCGACATAGTTGTCAACGATTCCCTGCCAGTCGTCGGCTTCCAGGTCCCAGTCCTGGTGAAAATTGGTGGCGAGAAACTGGTACAGCTCGCGAGATACTGAACCGTCGTTCATGGCTGGGGGAACCCTGTCAGCACGTACCATCCGCCATTTCCGTCGCCTTTGAGGACGACCCTAACTGTGCTCCCTGCCACGGTCTCGTTCGCTCCTTTTTCCAGTATTGCGCCGCCCACGAAGGGTGCGTCCAGTTCGAGTTTGCGCGGTGCGCCGTCTGCGATCCAGCTGCTTAAAACTTCCCGATTCTCGCGGAAGGCGGCACTAACAGCGGCTGCCGCTACATCAGGTGTTGCGAAAGATGAAACAACCTCTAGGCCAGTCGACTCAATACGTGCTGCTAGATCGTCAGCGGTCATTCCAACGTGACGCTCGATGAGGTGTCCCCCATTCCCTTCACTGCTCTGCAAAAGCGCACCGGCGTCCTCAAACCCGAAGCCCCCGACCGAACCTACGTCGGCACCGCCTCCACCGTGCGATCCAGCTGCGTCTGGCGGGTGGCCAACATGGGGAGCCGATGGCGTATCGGGTAGATGATGTGTTCCCGCACTGCCGGCGTCCAGAGCGTCGTCGACGTGGCGACCGGCGTTGAAGGCGTCAACACTGTGTTCGAGACCCTCTGTGACGAACTTGCCGCCGGGGATAGGTGCCGCGCCGGCCACGTCGAGCACGGCACCCACTCGATCCTCGACTGAGGCGTCGCTCCAATTTCGGAAGACATCGATGTCGTGGGCGACATCGGGGATCAACCCGAAACTGCCTTCGCTCAGAGCGCGGCTACCTTCGGCGAACGCCGAAGGCTCCTGCGGAAAAGCTTGTACATCGGCATTCTCGGGAAGTGCCGGGATCGGCACGCGCCCCTGACCGACTTCACCGGCCGCCGCGTTGAGATTCTCCAGGACCTCGGTCTGACTCGTCACCTCACCGCGCGCAACGAACAAGGCCTGTCCCAGCGCGTCGAGCTGGTCGCGGGTAGGGCCGGCGCCCGCACCGGCGACCGTGGACTGAGCCAGCGCATCGTCGAGCGCGCCTTGAGCCGACGCCACGCTCTCATGCGCAGCGTCCACCCTGGCCTGCTGATCGCCAATCACCGATGGATCGGCACCAACGATGGGGGCTTCCAACGGATGTTGCGTGTACCGGCGATCCTCGCCCCTGCCGGTTCCGCCGTGCTGCTTGAGGATGCGCTCCAACGCCGTGGGCGGTGCTTCGACAGGTTTCCCTGCGACTTCCGTCAACGCCTCGTCCAGGCTGGACGGCTGTTGGCCCTCTGTGGTCTTGCCTTCGCCGAGCATCCCTTCCAACGGCGGCTCCCGCCTGCTGCCCGAAGACTCCTTCGGAGAACCTGTGTCCTCAGTCTTGTTGTCCACCAACCGGATCGTCGGATCGGTCGTCTTGCCACTATGACCACCGTCGAACCGAATTCCCTCCAGTTCAGCAGCGTTCGCTTCAAGCTGCCGCCCAACCAGGGCATCGGTGGCAACGAGCTGCTCAGCGCGCCATCGGATGAATTCGGCGTGCTCGGTCGCAGCCGTCATGCGCGCGGCAGCAGTCTCCTCGTCGTAGGCACGGTTGTCGGTCACGGAAAGGTCGTCACCTACGGTGAAGTCGTCCTGTTCGGCTTCGGCGATGGCTTCGAGCGCTCGACTGCGTGCGGACTGGATGTCCTCGCTGCCGCGCCTGGCGATACCGGCAGCCTCACGATGCACATCGCCCTGCCGACGTACGACCGAAGTATCCGTAGTTACGCGGTCCAGAGCGGCATCTTTGGCGTCACCTTCCCATGTGGTGCCGCCCGGAGTCAGAATGTTCTGCCTGTGCTGCTCGAACGCGGATTCCAGTGCAGCCGCCACCGTCCGCCAGCGGGTAGCGGCCGCATCGAGGTCTGAGCTGTCCCAGGACTCGACGTCCGACCTGCTAGGCATACCCATCGGTGCGGCCGCAGGGCTCACATGGTCACCGAGATAGCGTCGGCGCTGCCCCCGTCCGTCGCGTCATAGCGATCGCCTGCCGCCGCGACATCACCGGCCTGACCGGCAATGCGATCAGAGATACGCATGCGCGCGGCGGCGCTTGCCGCTTCAACTGCAGCGATTCCGGCACCGCTCGGGCGAGCACTCACAGCACCTTCAAAGCCACCGGCGAGCACATCAGCGGCGACAGTGACGCTGTCAGCTGCAGCGGACAGCAACCCGCCGACATCCACATCCAATTCTTTTCCCACGTCACCCCGATGCGGCAAAACCCGGGCGCTCGCCACAGTTCCTCGCAACGAGCAGACCACCGCATCGGCTACCGCTGCGACCATCCACGCGAGCACCGCGCGACGCGCGTGTCACTATCCTCGCTGATATTGGCGTTCCCGCCACTGGAGTGTGTGGGTTGTTTGCGCGACACTCAGAGAACCGTTCGTCCCTGGCGCGCCCCCACCACGATGAGGAACACCGACATGACTGATCCGATGAAAGCCGTTGTGCTCACCCGTTTCGGAGGGCCCGACGCTTTCGAGGTGCGCGACGTCTCCGTACCGCAGGTCGGACCCCGCCAGGTACGGGTGCGCGTCCATGCGACGGCCGTGAACCCGCTCGACTATCAGATCCGTCGCGGAGACTACCCGGAACACGTGCCGCTTCCGGCGATCATCGGGCACGACATCTCCGGCGTGATCGAGGAAGTCGGATCCCACGTGACCGAGTTCCGCGCCGGCGATGCGGTGTACTACACGCCCCAGATCTTCGGCGGCCCCGGCTCCTACGCCGAGCAGCACGTCGCCGACGTCGACCTCGTCGGACGAAAGCCGGAGAACATCAGTCACCTGGAGGCGGCAAGCCTGACTCTCGTCGGCGGAACCGTCTGGGAGGCCCTGGTGACGCGAGCTCAGCTCACCGTGGGAGAGACGATCCTCATCCATGGAGGCGCGGGCGGTGTCGGCACGATCGCGATCCAGGTCGCGAAAGCGATGGGCACACAAGTGATCACCACCGCGAGAGCCGCCGATCACGAATTCGTGCGCTCTCTCGGAGCAGATGCGGCGATCGACTTCACGTCGACGGACTACGTCGATGCCGTGGCTGAGCTGACGGCGGGCAAGGGCGTCGATGTCGTCTTCGACACGATCGGCGGCGACGCGCTCACCCGAAGCCCGTTGACGCTGGCCGACTTCGGACGTGTCGTCAGCATCGTCGACATCGCGCAGCCGCAGAACCTCATCGAGGCGTGGGGCAAGAACGCCGCCTATCACTTCGTCTTCACCCGGCAGAACCGAGGAAAGCTGGACGCGCTCACCACGCTGGTCGAGCGCGGTCTCGTGAAGCCGATCATCGGTGCGACTCTTCCGCTCACCCGAATGAGCGAGGCGCATGAAATCCTGGAAAACAGGCAGTCGTATGTGCTCCACGGCAAGGTTGCAATCGATGTAGCGGGCGAAACTGTTGCGCTCCCCGCCTCTCGTAGCGAAACCCTCCAGGCGATCGGGTGATGAGCGCGGTGCTCAGCTCCGCCCGGAGAAGGTAGCGCGGTACTCCGAGGGGGACACATCCAGGAGCCGGCGGAAATGCAGCCGGAGGTTCGATCCGGTTCCCAAGCCGACCTCCTCCGCGATGCGGTCGACCGAAAGCCTCGTGCTCTCCAGGAGTTCGCGGGCAGTGTCGACCCGCGCCCGCAGGATCCACTGCAACGGGGTGCTGCCGGTCTCTTCGGCGAAACGGCGCAGGAACGTGCGGGGCGACATCCGCGCGTGCTCGGCGAGTGCGGCGATCGTGAGCTGCTGGTCAAGCCGGGCCATGGCCCATTCGCGTGTCGCGGCAAGGGTTTCGCCATGGGCTGCCGCGTTCGTCTTCGGCAGGTACTGCGCCTGACCCCCCGTCCGGTAGGGCGCGGTGACGAGCCCTCGTGCGATCTCGTTCGCCGCACCCACGCCGAGGTCGCACCGAACGATGTGCAGGCACAGGTCGAGACCAGCGGCGGCGCCCGCCGAGGTGAGGATGGATCCCTCGTCGACGAAGAGCACGTTCGGTTCGACCGTGATCTGCGGATGCCGCTTCGCGAGCTTCTCCGCGGCATCCCAGTGCGTCGTCGCCCGCAGTCCGTCGAGCAGTCCGGCATCCGCGAGGGCGAATGCGCCGTAGCAGATCGACGCGATGCGTGCCCCGCGGGATGCGGCGCCCAGGAGTGCTTCGCAAACCTCCACCGGTATCGGCCGGCCCGCCGGTGCGTACCCCGGGACGACGATCGTGTCCGCGTCGGCCAGTGCGTCCAGGCCCCGCGGGACCGCGTAGCCGAAGCCCCCGTGCGCCGGCACCGTTCCGGCGGTGACCCCGCAGACCGACACCTCGTATCCGAACCCCGACTCCGGGTGGAACACCTCCGCCGGGATCCCGACGTCCAGCGGGAGCGCCCCTTCGAGCACGAGGACCACCACCTGATGCGGTCGCTGCATCACCCGACTCCGATCCGGTCGACGTGTGTTGGTCGCGTCAACATCCTCGCACGTATGTGCATTCCCGCCATTTGTGCGCCCGCAGCGACAGTCAGTCGCGTTTCGCCTCGTAGCGCAGCAGGACCGTGCCGCACGGGAAGGTGCGGTTCTCCAACAGTCGCAGCGCGATCCATGACGGCAGTGTCGGGAAGAACGGGATGCCGCCGCCCACGGCGGTGGGCGCGAGCACGATCCGGTACTCGTCCACCAGTCCGGCCTGCACGATCGGTGCGGCCAGCGTCGCGCCGGCCACCTCCATCTGACCGTCGGTTTCGGCCTTCAGCCTCGTCACCACCTCGACCGGGTCGCCACGCTCCAACCGGGAGTTCCAGTCGACGGACTCCAGGGTGTTCGAGAACACGACCTTGGGCATGTTGCACCAGATCTGGGCGAAGTCGAGGATGATCGGCGATGCGTCCGGGTCCTGGTCGGCGGTCGGCCAGTACGCCGACATCAGGTCGTAGAGTCGCCGCCCGTATAACGCCAGCGCGGTCTCCCGCTCGAAGTCGTTCCAGTACTGATGCAGTTCCTCGCTCGGATCGGACCAGTCGATGTTGCCTTGCGCATCGGCGATGTATCCGTCCACCGACACGTTGAAGCCATAGATGAGTTTGCCCATGGCGATCAGACTGCATCAGAGCGCCGAACTCATCGCTGCGCCACACCGGGACCCTGGTTCGGCCGGTTCGCAACGAGATCCCCGAGGCCGTCAGCGACACTGCCACAGCGCTTTTCGTTGGACGCAAAGATGGCGACCGTCCGTCAGCGCACGAATAGTGTGACGGCCCGTTTACGGAAGTCCGTTCGAGGCAACTCCGGTTGATACCCGCTTGGCAGGAGCCCCAATGACCGCTGCAAAGACTGCCGCCACCGCCGTCCTCAACGGCCTGGGGGAAATCCGATCCTGGCAGGAGGACTTCTACCGTGACCTGCACCGTCATCCCGAACTGTCACATCAGGAACACCGAACCGCGGGCAAGGTGGCCGAGACCCTGAACGCCGCCGGCTACCAGGTTCATGACGGAGTCGGCGGAACCGGGGTGGTCGGCGTACTGGAGAACGGCCCAGGCCCGACGGTGCTGCTCCGCGCCGACATGGACGCACTACCGGTGCAGGAGGCGACCGGACTGGAGTACGCCAGCACCGTGCGCAGCACCAACCGGGACGGGGTCGAGGTACCGGTGATGCATGCGTGCGGCCACGACTTCCACGTCACGGCCCTGCTCGGCGCATCCCGCCTCCTGGCCGAAGGTCGCCAGCACTGGCACGGGACGGTCGTCGCGCTGTTCCAACCGGCAGAGGAGACCGGCGACGGAGCGCAGTCCATGGTCGACGACGGACTGGCGAACCTGCTGCCCCACGTCGATGTATGCCTCGGACAGCACGTCATGCCGTTCCCCGCCGGAATCGTCGGCATGCACGCCGGTCCGTTCATGGCGTCCGCCGACAGCATGCGCGTCACCGTCTTCGGCCGGGGAAGTCACGGTTCGATGCCGCAGGCATCCGTCGACCCCGTGGTGCTCGCCGCGATGATCGTCGTGCGCTTGCAGACGGTCGTCTCGCGGGAGATCAGCCCGACGGAACCCGTGGTGCTCACCGTTGGCAGTATCGCCGCCGGCAGCAAGAGCAACGTGATCCCCGATCACGCCGTGCTGCAGCTCAACATACGCACCTACAACGAACACACGCGGACGTCCGTCATCGACGCCGTCAAGCGGATCGTCAACGCCGAATGCGTCGCATCCCGGTCGCCCAGAGAGGCGGAGTTCGAGCTCTTCGATCGATTTCCGTTGACGGACAACGATGTCGCCACCACCGGCCGCGTTCACGAGGTCTTCTCGGCAGAGTTCGGCGACCGATGCGTGCAGCTACCGCAGGGCGCGGGCAGCGAGGACTTCAGCGCCATCCCGGCGGCGCTCGGCGCGCCCTACACGTACTGGGGTGTCGGCGGCATCGATGCCACCGCATACCGGAACGCCATTGAGGCCGGCACGGTGGAACAGGACATCCCGGTGAACCATTCTGCAAAGTTCGCACCGGTCATCCAGCCCACGCTCGACACGGCCACCCAAGCACTGGTCACCGCCGGGATGCCCTGGCTGGCCTCAGCCTGACGCGCAGACCGAGGCCCTCCGGGCTCAGCTCGTCGGCGGCTCGTAGTGCGCCTCAGGATGGTCCTCGTGCCAATCCGCCTGCTGTTTCTGCACTTTGCGATGCGTGCGGGCCAGCCAGGCCAGCCCACCACCGATCAGCAGTACCGCGACCACCACGCCCACGATGCCGGCGGCGGTGGTGCCGTTGGCGAACGAGAACAGCCCCAACACGAGGCTCAGCACACCGAGTCCCACCGCGATCAAACCGGGAGCGTTGGCTCCTGCTTTCATGGTCTCGCCGGCATGCTGGCGAGTGGTACGGGCGTGATCGACGGGATCTCGTGACGTGTCAGGCATGATGCTCCTTTCGCTGACGGGTCGTCTCACTGATAGGGCGGGTACTGAGACTGCTTCAGCACACGCGCCAGGTAGGCGGCGTTACGCGCAGCCGCCGCGGTTGCCGAGGCCACCTGTTCGGGCACCTCGTCAAGGTCTTTGTAATCACCGGATTCCATCGCCGGTCCGTTCCAGTACGTGCAGCCCTGCGCGGGAATGGTGTAGCCGACGTCGTTGAGGCCCTGGAAGACGTCGGCGACCACCTTGTGGGCGCCATCCTCGTTGCCGACCACGCTGACCAGGGCCACCTTGCCGAGCATCGCCGGCCGCCCCTGGTCGTCCTCGTTCGACAGCTCAGCGTCCAGTCGCTCCAACACCCGCTGCGTGACCGACGCCGGATGGCCGAGCCAGATCGGTGTGCTGATCAGCAGGATGTCGGCGTCCAGAACTTTCTGACGGATCTGCGGCCACTGGTCGCCGCCACCCATGTCGGCTTCCACGCCGGGCGCGATGTCGAAGTCCACGCACCGCACCGATTCACACTCCACGCCCTGCTCCCGCAAGGTCTGGAAGACGTGCTCGGCGATCATCGCGCTGCTGCTCTCCCCCGGACTCCGGGTGAGGCTGCAGACCAGCGCGAGCGCGCGCACGGGTGTCGCGGTGTCAGCCATGCCGTGGGTCATACCCGACGCAAGTTCCTCCAAACGATTCGTACGTCCTCGTCACACGTGCGGTAAGAAGTTTGAACCCCTCACATCCGGGCATGCCGCCCGCATGAGCGAGCCCCATTCCGAGAAGGCCGAATCCGACGTCGAAGCCGACCCTAAGGTGGCCGGATCACGGGCGGCCGAGGACACCGACGATCCCAGCGAAGGTCCATACGTGGGGCGAGCCGGCGATGACGACGCCTTCGACGCCGGCGAATCAGGAGCCGAGGCCCGCAGCAACGACGGCTGAGCTCAAAACGGCGGAGGGTCGTCGCCGTAGTCGGGTTCGCGCCATCGGGTGGCTGATTCCGACGAATCATCACTTCGTGGTGCGCGTTCTCGCCGGTTGCGGCGGCGTTCAGCTTCGATGGAGCGGGCCCGGTTGTGGGCGCGGGTGTTTCGGCGTTTGGGCATCATCGCCCCACGCTTGTCGCTGAGTGGTGGCTGGGGTGGGTCGCCGATCCACAGCGTGCCGGTCGGCCTGCATAGAGTCGGAAACAGCAGGCGGCTGCCGGGATGGGTGGTGTACGTGTGCCCGGTGGGCGCGGTCCAGATGACAGTGCCGTCGGGGTATTGGCGGTCGCGCCATCCGGTCGCGCCGGCCCAGAAAGTTTTCAGCAGATGATGAAAACGACACAGACACTTCAGGTTTGAGGCGTGGGTGGGTCCCAGCGGGTAGGGCACGGTGTGGTCGATGTCAGCGGTAGTGGCAGGTTTGTCGCAGCCGGGGAAGCGACACGTCAGATCGCGGCAGCGGACGAACTCGGCCAACGCCCGCGAAGGGGTGTAGCGCGGCTCGGGCCCGGAATCGTAAGGGTGGATGACCTCGCGGATCTTGGCGCTGCCGAGCAGGCCGTCGAAGAACGGTGCGGGCATGAACCCGGCCCCGAAGATATAGCCCGACCGCCCCGGGATCAGGGTGGGTGCGCTGCGCCGCGGTGTGGACGCCGATGCCGGGGCGGGCTTAGGCTGCGTCCCTTCCTCTGTCCCTTCCTCTGTCTCCGTC